>JBGVTM010000273.1 GCA_041862535.1 Candidatus Neomarinimicrobiota bacterium
TGCGGTTCCACTCCTCATACTGGTAGTTGAAGAGCAGCAGCTTCGGCTCCCTGGTCCCGTAGAGGATGTGCACCGCGTTGAAATTCGACCGGTTTTCGATCACACTGAAGATCGGTGCCCGGAGCGCGGCCAGACCTAACCCCCCCGCAATCAGGAGGATGTTAGATCCGCGCATTTTTTCTATCGGGAAATAGGTGCCGAAAGGGCCGCGAATGCCGATATGGACGCCCCGCCGGGCCTTGTGCAGAATGGTGGTGACCCGGCCCGCCTTGCGAATACACAGCTCGATGAAGCCCTTGTGGGAAGGTGAACTGGATATGGATATGGGGATCTCGCCGTAGCCGGGAACTTCCACCATGACGAACTGGCCGGGGCGAAAGGTGAACCGCTCCCTGGTAGCATCATCCAGGATTCTCACCTGGAAAAGCTTCTCCATTTCAGTCAGGCGGATGATGTTTATGATCTCGCTCTTGAAAGTCTGATCTACGTGCTTCAGGCGGCTCCGGCGGTTGAAATCCAGAGGCTGCATGATATCAGCCTCTCGCGTGATGTCAAACGGATGTAGCAGTTCGGTCATACTTGATCCTCGGTTTGCAGGTCACGAATAATGTCCGGGGGATTAATTCCGGCCAGGCAGACGCGTCCGCAGCGGTTACACCCCACGCATAAGGGTTCCTCGTAGGTTTCCACGAATCCCCGGTGCTGGTGATAATAGCGGTATTTCAGCCGGGTTTCCCGATCCGCCCTGAAGTTATGCCCGCCGGCAACGGCGGCAAAGTCGATCAGGTTACAGGAATAGAGCTGTTTGACTTTGGCTCCTTCCCTGCCATTCATGGAGACCCGCTCTGTGACGCCATAGCAGTAGCAGGTGGGACAGACCATGGCGCAGCTGCCACAGCTCAGGCACTTCCGGCCCCACTTCTCCCAGACAGCCGACTCAAACTCAATGTCCATAAGATTTGGCAGGTTGTGCATATTCAGGGGCACAAACTTGCTCGCGATCCGCTGGCGCACTTCCAGGTAATCCCTAGTATCCTGTTCAATAGTGTCTTTAGCAGCGACCCGCATAAGGATATTGAAGCCCTGATCCGAATTGATGGCTACGAAGTAACGGTCGCCAAGATCGGTGAGATACAGATCAAAGCCATGGGTCACCACGTCCGCCCCCACCGACTGGCAGAAGCCCCCTTCGCAGGGATTATGATCGATCCCGACAATGAAGGTATTCTTCCGCCGGGAGATGTAATACGGGCTGGGAAAGCGGTCACCAGCAAGCACCTTATCCAGCTTGAGCAGAGCGTTGATGTCGCAGGCATGCAGTCCCAGGAGAACCCTCGGCTGGAGCCGATAGTGTATTTCCTGGGTCCAGTCGTCGTCTTCGTAACGGCAGGTAGACAGATTCTCACAGAAGGGCAGAAAGTAAGTCTTGGCTGAATATTCAGTCGTCTCATAATCAAGGTCAATCTCTTCGAATTTCTGGACCGGCAGATAATGGTGGATGGGTTTCCCCTCCACATTTACACTGATTTGCTTGGGAGCGATGACCTCGGTATCGGCAAGCAGAAGCTCGACGAGATTCCTGAATTCTTTCTTGCTCAAAGTCTTGAACAGCATCTGTGAACCCTTTCCAGTGGCATTCTAGTCTGCTTTGGACATTGGTGTGGTACCGGGTAATAAGATTTCATTGACGCTGAGAAAATTTCTGCGGACCGCCCAGAAATTAGTACCGGATAATCTCCAGGGCCACCGCAGCCTGAGATAGTACTGATCTCGTCGAGGAAGATGGTTACCCGATGACCGCGGATAATGTCATAGGCCATCGCCCAAGCTGACGCCAATAAGACTGTGGCTCGCAAACGTGTGAGCAGCTTATAGGTTCCCGCTATCAGGTTGAGTCTAATGAGGAGTTTAACGCTGATCAGCTTGAACTGCAGGGGATAATCACCGGTTCTGTATCTATAGCGCCTGTGCCGCTCTTAAGCCTGCGCTAATCATTTTAATCACGTATCCACCAGTTCCGCTGTAGGTTTATCATTCGCTGTAAAAGATTCCGGTAAGCCCCTGGCCCCAAGGCAGTGCAGATGTCGTTGACGTACCATTGGCCTTCCTTAATAGGCCTGGCGAATCAATCGTATGGATGCCTTCCTTAAGGACCTTTCCGATTCTCCCATCTGACTTCTGAACGAATCCTGAATCTGAAGCCCGCTCCTGCGTTGGAATCTCGATCAGGGCCAGATGATAAACGTACTCACTCTTTCAACTATCTCGCGGCTTGCTCCTGACGGCCGTCCATTGCAGTGGCGGTACAGGTTGCTCAGATTGCACGGTCAATAGGCGAATCGATATGTAAATTGCCCCGTAAGAACCTTACGTATATTCCGGCTGAACCGATATCAGGAAGAACAATCAGGGAGGTGAATCATGAGACGATCAGCCATCCGTCCCTTATGCAAAATAAAGGTTAATATCACCATCGCTTTGCTGGGGGTGATCGCTATGGCTTGTTCCAGCCAACTACGTCAGGATCATATGGTCCTGATTGAGCAGGGGGAATTCAGCCGCGCACGCGCCGTCATTCAAGATCGGCTGCAAAATGATCCCGACCTCACCCCGCTCCTGAGGTTGGAGCTCCAATTCGAAATCGAGCGCCTGGACCGCATCGAGCAGGATTTTACCGTAACCGAAGAGGAGGTTACCTCTTACATCAAAACCGTGATTCCCGACGTGACTGCGGCTGACCTGCAGCGTTGGGAAGAGTCCAAAGCACTGGAATACATGATTATCGACGATGAGAAACGCTATTTTGCCCGTGCTGGCCGTAATCTTTTCCGGATCGATCATGACGCCAAAGCCCAGTGGGAAGCAAAACACAAGGATGAGCAGACGACCACTGCCACAGCTGCCAAGCTGGAGTTGGACAAGCATGATCTGAAGGTTATCGGGGCCGCCATTAGCACCGGGCAACGTTATGTTGAACCTGTACGCCTGCGAATCAAGCAAGCGGTAACTGTCGCTGAGAATGCTAACACGGCGGGTGAAATCATCCGTTGCTGGATCCCCTTTCCTCGTGAAATCCCGGGGCGGCAAGATAATATCCGCCTTATCGCCACCGAGCCCGAACAACATCTCGTCGCCGATAATAACACCCATCTCCAACGAACGGTTTATTTCGAAAAGTCCGCCCAGACCGACACGAAAACGCGATTTGAGGTGCAGTACGAATATACTTCCCATGGTACCTATGTCCTCATCGACCTATCCCGGGTGCTGCCGGTGGATATAATCCCGGAGTTGGCCCCCTACATCCAGGAGGAACCGCCCCACATTGTCTTCACTGCGGAGCTGAAGAAACTGTCCCGGGAAATCGTGGGCAAAGAAACGAATCCTTATCTGATTGCCCGCAAGTTGTTTGCATGGGTGGATACCAATATTCCCTGGGCTTCAGCGCGCGAATATTCCACCATCCGGAATATCAGCGCTTACTGCTATGAGAATATGCACGGGGACTGCGGCATCCAGACCCTTCTATTCATCACCCTGTGCCGGATGAATGCTATTCCCGCTCGCTGGCAATCGGGCTGGGAGTTCAAGCCACCGGACGACAGCATGCATGACTGGGGCATGATCTATTTCGCGCCTTACGGTTGGTTACCCATGGATGTCACCTACGGAATCCGCAAGACCGAGGATGACCGCTTGAAATGGTTTTATGTGAGCGGCATGGACAGCTACCGGCTGATTTTCAACGATGCCTATTCACAAGCCTTCTATCCGGCAAAAATCCACCCCCGCTCGGAGACGGTAGATTCGCAACGCGGCGAGGTTGAGTGGCGCGGCGGAAACCTTTACTTTGACCAGTGGGACTGGGAATTTGAATGGCAGGTGCTGGACTAGCAGCTTTCAATCATTCAGCAACCAGAAAAGCCCCGGGTGGACACCCGGGGCTTTTCTAATTACCAGTGCTGAGCACCGGGTTCCCGCTACCGGTCACTCTTTGCAGGTAGCGATAATTTCCGTGAGAATCCGGTCGCTTTCTTCAATCGACGGCTGACAGGTCGCCGCCCCCCGGTGGCCACCGCCGCCATACTTCTTACACAGCTCCCCACTGTCGACAGTGGAGGTTCGATTGAAGATGGAATGAGCGACGGCGATCGAATTAAACTCGCCCTTTTTCCCATCGGCGATCCGTACCGAAATGTTGCCCTTCTCCAGGCCCGGCAAGGTATAGATCAGGAAGCGATTCGCCGGTGGTATGGATTTCCCGCGCACATCCGTGACGATCACATTTCCATCCAGCCTGGAATTGGCCAGGTAGAATTCGGCGGCAACCGTCTGCATGTCGTTGTACCGCTGAGTCCTTTCCCGGGTATCAGGCAGGGCCAGAATTTCATCAATCGAGTGCTTCGTAAGCAGCTCCGGCAGTTGCGAACCCCATTGAAAATTGCTGATGCGAAAATCACGGCTTAATCCCAGACCGGTACGAGGATCAAGCAAAAAACCTAGCAAAATGGCTCCGGTTGGATTTTTAACCTGCTCTAGCGTCAGGTCGGCACTATCCAGGCGATCAGTCTCATACACAATCTGTTCGAAAGTTTTCAATTCGGGATGTTCAGGTAGGAAGTACTTATAAACCAGGCCTGCGGTACTGGGCGCTATTTCTATGGCGCCTTTGAAATCAGCGGGGAAATCTTTCCGCTCCAGCTCGCTGGAGTGGTGATCAAACCACATATGGCAACTGGGATGGTAAGGCAGGTTGCATAGGATATCCTGATCGGTAACGTCCACTTTCCGGTCCTGCATATTCTTGGGATGGGCCTGGAGTGAGTCGTCACACAGCCCAATATACATCAGCATGGCCGCACACACGGTGCCGTCCAGATCTCCACGATAAACGACTCGCATGCTTGCCTCCTACAATTCGGGTTATTCAGCAAAACAATAATGATAAAATTTAATATATATGTCTTTTACTAACAGCTGGAAATCGGATTAGTAGTACCTTTCCCGACCCGGATAGATTATCACCACCCAAAGGCCCGCTGTTCTATTTGTCGCTGGCCGGACCGTTTGTCCCAACCAGCAAGCCTGCTCCGGATTGCTGAACGCCCTTTGGATCGACCCAACATATCGCTTATTTTTTATACTAAATATCTATAAGCTTTTAAAGTTTATCAGTCCCATTGAGGAGTAGAAAGCAACCATATCCAAACAGTTATAAGTAGATGAGGCTCCCATGAAAAGACCATTTGCCCTGTTGGCACTGTTGATAGTTCTTCCGCTGGTTTCGTCATATGCGGATGGCGAGGCCCGCCTGCTGCGCTTTCCCGCTATCCATGGCAATCAGATCGTGTTCACCTATGCCGGCGATCTCTACACGGTAGCCGCCGATGGCGGCGTGGCCCGCAAACTGACCAATCATGAAGGCTTCGAAATGTTTGCCCGCTTTTCACCCGACGGCAAGCAGCTTGCCTTCACCGGGCAATACGACGGCAACACCGAGGTCTATCTCATGCCAGCGGAAGGCGGCATCCCCAGGCGGCTCACCTACACCGCCACCCTCAGCCGTGACGACGTCTCCGACCGCATGGGTCCCAACAACATTGTCATCGGTTGGAAAAACAGCGGCAAGGAGATCATCTTCCGCTCAAGGAAAAAGGATTGGAACAGTTTTAACGGCCAGTTGTATACTGTCTCTATTGACGGTGGACTGCCCGAACAGCTGCCCCTGCCCCGCGGCGGCTTCGCATCCTATTCCCCCGATGACCGGAAACTGGCCTACAACCGGATTTTCCGTGAGTTCCGGACCTGGAAGCGCTATCGCGGCGGCATGGCCGATGAGGTCTGGAGCTACGATTTTCAATCCCGGCAGCTTGAAAACATCACCGCGAACGAGGCCCAGGACATCATCCCCATGTGGGCCGGAAATAAGATCTATTTCCTGTCTGACCGGGACGAAAACAAACGTATGAACCTCTACGTCTACAATACCCAGACCGCTGAGACAAAACAGATCACCGCCTTCACCGAGTTTGATATCAAGTTCCCCTCCCTAGGCGAGAAGGCCATCGTATTTGAATACAGCGGCTACATCTACCGGCTCGAGCTGGCCACAGACGAATACAAACAGGTGCCCATCAAGATAGCGGAGGACATGCTGGGGGGACGAAACGGCATCCGGGATATAAGCGAGGAGGTATCCAATTACGAGATTTCGCCTGATGGCAAGCGCGCCCTCTTCGGTGCCCGCGGGGATGTGTTCACCGTTCCGGCCAAGCACGGCAACACCCGCAATCTGACCGCCACCCCCGGCACCCACGAGCGGAATTCCAAGTGGTCTCCCGACGGTAAGTGGATTGCCTACCTCTCCGACGCCAGCGGTGAAAACGAGCTCTATATCGTTGCCCAGGAAGGCAAGGATGAACCGCAGCGGATAACGACCGGCGCGGATACCTATTATTATCAGATGTATTGGTCACCCGACAGCAAAAAACTCGTCTGGGCCGATAAGAAGCTCCGTCTCCGGTACGTCGACGTTGATAAAAAGAGCATCACGGAAGTGGCCGCGGCGGAGGCCTGGGAATTCAACCACTACGCCTGGTCACCCGACAGCAAATGGATCGCCTACGCCAGGCCGGAAAAGGACGTTATGAGCAAGGTCTACCTCCACTCACTGGCAAATGACAGGACCTACGAGGTAACCGAAGGCTGGTACGAGTCCTACGCGCCAGCATTCAGCAGCGACGGCAAGTACCTGTATTTCGTCTCCAACCGCGATTTCAGCCCCATCTACAGCGCCACCGAGTGGGATCACGCCTACCGGGACATGGCCAAGATTTACCTCGTCCCCCTGACCAAGGATATCGAATCGCCCTTTAAGCCTAAGAGCGACGAAGTGGCCATTAACGGCGAGGAATCGAAAGCGAAGAAAGACGAGAAAGAGGCTGAGGAAGTCAAAGTTCAGGTCGACCCGGAAGGACTGAAGGACCGGATTATCGCCCTGCCGATCAAGGCCTCCAATTACTCCAGCCTGGCTTCGGTA
>JBGVTM010000274.1 GCA_041862535.1 Candidatus Neomarinimicrobiota bacterium
ACTCCGGCCCCTCAGCTCGTACGTATTAAAAGGCATTTTTACCATCCAATTTATCCAATGATCCTCAAAGAAGCGGAGGCACTTATCTATGATTGCCTGTGCGAAGAATCATGAACTATGCACACAATAGGTATTTATCAACAGCTCGCCACTATTCCGACTCCAGCTCCCTCGCTCCCTCCTGAATCCGTTGCCAGGCCTGCTGAACGTGGCGGGCCTCAGTATGGGTCTGGCCGACACAAAACCGAAGTGTGAGCTGGCCATTCAAGCGGGTATGAGTGAGGTAGATCTCTCCCCCCCGATTCAGGTTATCCAATAATATCTGGCTAGTTTCGTCCCCGCCCCGGTGACGAAAACAGACCAGGTTCAACGGAGGCGGGACTGCAAGTTCAAACCGCTCATCGCTTTCAACCCAGGATGCGAACTCCTGGGCCAGTTGAACATGACGGCGAATATGATGGCGCAGCCCTTCGATCCCATAATGACGGATTACAAACCACAGTTTTAAGGATCGAAAACGGCGCCCGAGCGGAACCTGCCAGTCGCGATAGTCGATCACGGCCCCTGATTCCGTAGCGATATTGCGCAAATATTCGGGCAGAATGCTGAGAGTCTCGATCAGAGTCCTCCGCTCGGCCACGTAAAAGCAATCACAGTCAAAATTGGTAAACATCCATTTGTGGGGATTGAAGCAGTAACTGTCAGCGAACTCGATGCCGTCGTGGATATGCCGGAACTCGGGACAGATTGCCGCCGTGCCGGACATCGCTGCATCGACATGCAGCCATATATTCTCCTCACGGCAGATCCGGCCAATTTCCACCAGGGGATCAATGGCATTGGAGGATGTAGTTCCCACGGTGGCGCAGACGAAGCAGGGTATCAAGCCGGCTTCCCGGTCCTGCCTGATTTGCTCTGCTAAAAGGTCCGGCTGCATAGCGAAGCGCTCGTCCACTTCGATGATCCGGAGATTATCTTTACCCAGACCGGCAATTTTGACTGCCTTCTCTACGGACGAGTGGGCTTGAGTGGAAGCATAGGCTACGAGACCCCCTTTATACCCCGCTTGATTGCTGCTGAAGTTGGTCACCCGCTCGCGAGCCGCCAGGAGGGCGCACAGGGTAGCGCTCGATGCGGTGTCCTGAATAACACCACCGCCAGCACTCGTCGATTTGAACTTCCCCGGCAGTCCGAGCATATCAACCAGCCAATCCAGCACGTGCGTCTCCAGCTCCGTGCAGGCCGGGCTGGTAGCCCACAACATCCCCTGAACCCCTAAACCAGCCGATAACAGCTCTCCCAAAACGGCCGGGCCCGATGAGTTAGCCGGGAAAAAGGCAAAGAAATTAGGCGACTGCCAATGAGTCAGTCCGGGAAGAATAATATCTTCCACGTCGTTGAGAATAGCCTCGAAGGCTTCCCCCTTGAGAGGCGGTTCCATAGGTAGTGCGGATCGAACCTGACCGGGCTCTAACTGCGACTGTACCGGAAACAATTCTACGCGTTGGAGGTAATCGGCGATCCAGTCCAGCACAATCCTCCCGCTGCGCCGAAACTCCTCCCCGGTCATATGAAAGCTTTTTTCTGTAGCCATTTGTCCTCCACTTTCTCAACGGGCAGCAGGCTTAAATCAGGATGCTGTCTTGCCAACCTATTTTGACCAATTCGATTTTCCCGGGATCCGCCGTCCCCAGGCCGTAGCGGGTATCTGCCAGAAAGATGTGCTTTGGGGGCGGATTCAGGGGACGATCTTCGCCAAAATACTCCCGGCGCTTGGCCTGCAAGAGACGCACACCGGTGGCATCCACCGCCACCGGATCAGCCCCCACCAACAGCCCTTTGTAGGCCCAGGTATATTGGCGATTGAAATGGTGCGGGCCTGAACCGTGGAACAGGGGCGTTAGGACAACGAGGATATTCAGCCTGGTTTTGCCCTGGATCAATGGAAGCTTCCAGATCGATGCCAGATCCGCGCAGGTATCGCCGTGATGGGCGCTGGGCCTGGGAACAAATGTGACGTAGTTCTTGATCAAACTCCCCACACCCGACCAGTAATGGGTCCGTAGCGGTCGGACATTAACCAGCGCGGTTGCATTGGTAAAAATCTTGTCCCCAAGCAGGTTGAGATCACGGATTCCAATATTCTTCTCGGCGACTCCAGCCTCCACTACCCGGGCCTTGATGATCTGCTCCAATTCTTCAGGAACGTGTAGATAACCCCAGGTATTCGTTTTTATACCTACTATGTCGTCAGGCTTAATCAGGCGTTTCCAGGCCTGCGAAGGACTACTTACATCCAGAAGGCGGGTAACAGCTTCATCCAACATCTGCCCCAGCACCGCTTTGTTAGGGCGATTCAGATTATCCAGGGCATCTTTATGGCGGACCAAAACCACCCTCGTTTTCGGCTCCGATTTCGAGAGAAGATATCCGGGGTAGCCGAGATAAAAAGCGCAGGCCAAGGCCGCTGATGTGCTGCCCTTGATAAAATCTCGCCTGGTAATACCTTTCTGCTGCATCTCTCTTTTCTCCTGCTATATTGAAACGGGTTGAGCTATAATGAGCGCGACTTGTTCTGAACCGCTTCCAGTAGCCCGAGTGCGGTTTCCTCCGAAGGCGCACTGAAGACTACCATGAGCAACCTCCCCGACAGGCGACTAGCGGTCCAGCTGCCATCCTCCAACTGCACCGCAACCTTGTGCATGCGTTCAGGCAGGTATTCTTTCACGAAATTATCGTGGGCCGTCCTCGCGTCCTCATCGCGTTCATATTGCACCACAAGTAGAAAATAACGCTGCTCCGGCTGGCCATATTTAGCCAGCAGTGCATCCGTTTTCTCGTTAATATGAAAAATATTTTCCTCGGCCACAAAGTAATGAGCGTTCAGCCAGATATGGTGGCGAAAATAGCGGATGCTCTCCTGCACCAGATCCTGCGCCGGCAGCAGGGCCAGGATTTCCGGCAAAGGTCCCTCCTTTGCAATGGCTGAGTCGATATAAGTGGCTATTTTGGGGAGTGCTTTCTTTGATTCGGCCGTTTCCGGGCTGGCCAGAATAGATACCAAATAGG
>JBGVTM010000275.1 GCA_041862535.1 Candidatus Neomarinimicrobiota bacterium
CTGCAGGTGCCGGTATTGCGGGTGCCGGGCTATGAGGCCGACGATGTCATGGGCACCCTGGCAACCCAGGCGGAAGCCAAAGGCTGGGATACCTACCTGGTCACCGGTGATAAGGACATGCTGCAGCTGGTCTCGGACAGCACTTTTGTATATACGCCGGGCCGGGGCCGTAACCCGGCCGTGGTCTATGACGCCGAGAAGGTCCTTGAACGTTGGGGAGTACCGCCGAGCAAAATGATCGATCTGCTGGGTCTCATGGGGGATACCTCTGACAACGTCCCGGGGGTGCAGGGCGTGGGGGAGAAGACCGCCCAGAAGCTGATTGATCAATACGGCACCCTGGAAGAAGTACTCAACCATGCCACTGAGGTGGCCAGCAAACGGGTCCGGGAGGGACTGCTGAGCGGCCATGAGCTGGCCCTGCTTTCTAAAGAGCTGGTTACCATCCATTGCGATGTACCGCTAGATGTCGACGTGGAACATCTTTCGTTGGAGAAGCTGGACCCCCCCTCCGCCGCCGAGCGGCTCCAGGAGCTGGAGATCAAAGCTATCTTACCGGAACTGTTGAGCCTGGCAGGGATCGTAACGGAGGCAGCCGAGGATCAACCCGCGAAGACCTACAAGATAGTAACCACCCACGATGAGCTGGAGGCCCTGCTGGCGGAGCTCACGAGGGCAGAGTGGATATCCTTTGATCTGGAAACCACCTCCACCAATCCCCTTCAGGCGGAGATTGTAGGGATTGCCTTTTCGGTGGAGCCGCACCACGGCTGGTACGTGCCGGTGGTTTACCCCGAGCGGGATGAGCGAACCGCGCTGGACCTCCCTGTCATCCTCGAACACTTGCGACCCATCCTGGAGGACCCCGACCGACCCCTCATCGGCCAGAATATCAAATACGACGCCCTGGTGATGCGGCGCTACGGGGTAGCGGTAGAGGGCATCGTTTTTGACACTATGATTGCCGCTCACCTGCTGGAGCCCGAAGCCTCCACCTACAAGCTGGACGCCCTGAGCCAGAAATATCTGCACTATCGCATGGTGCCTATCGAGGAACTGATTGGCAAGCGCGGGAAGGGGCAGCGCTCCATGGCGGAGGTGCCGATGCAGCAGGTGGCCCACTATGCCGCCGAGGACGCCGATGTGGCTGGCTTGCTCTACCCGCTTCTAAGAGACGGACTGGCTGCCAATAGTCTCATCGCTACCAACGAGGAGATCGAAGTTCCCCTGATTCCCGTGCTGGTGGAGATGGAGCGCAGGGGTGTGTTCCTGGACCTGCCGTTGCTGGAAGAAATGTCCGGTAAGATGGAGGAGCGACTCACCGATCTGGAGCAGGAGATCTACGTCGCCGCCGGGACGGGGTTCAACATCAACTCTCCTCAGCAGCTCGGCGTGGTCTTGTTTGACCAGCTGGGGCTCAAGCAGCTTCGCAAGCGCAGCACGGATGTGACGGTCCTGGAGATGCTCAAGGATCAGCATCCCCTGCCGGGCCTGATTCTGGACTATCGCCAGGTAAAGAAGTTGAAGTCCACCTATATAGACGCTTTCCCGGCCCTGGTTAATCCCGAAACCGGTCGGGTGCATACCTCTTTCAGCCAGACGACGGCGGCCACGGGCCGTCTCTCCAGCAGCAATCCCAATTTCCAGAACATCCCCATTCGCACGGACCTGGGTCGTGAAATCCGGCGGGCGTTCCGTGCCCAGGATGAGGGTTGGGGTATTTTTTCAGCGGACTACTCCCAGATTGAGCTGCGTATCATGGCTCACCTGGCCAAGGAGGAAGCCCTCATCGAGGCTTTCAGCGAGGAGCGGGACATCCATAGTCAGACGGCGGCCACCGTCTTTGGCGTGTCCCTTGCGGAGGTGACGCCGGATATGCGACGCACGGCCAAGGTGGTTAACTTCGGCATCATGTACGGTGCCGGTCCGTTCCGTATGTCCCAGGAGCTGGACATTTCCATCCAGGAAGGCCGGGAGCTGATCAACCGGTACTTCAATACCTACCCGGGCATCCGTAAATTCATTGACGACTTACTTGCCCAGGCCCGCGAGGATGGTCACGTCAGCACCATCCTGGGTCGCCGCCGGAAGGTGCCCTATCTGCAGTCCAGTAACCAACGCCTGCGCAGCGCCGATGAGCGCATCGCTGTGAACATGCCCATTCAAGGGACTGCCGCGGAGCTGATTAAAATTGCCATGATTCGTATTCACCGCCATCTGGTCGAGGAAGGCTTCAAATCCAGGATGATCCTTCAGATTCACGATGAATTGCTCTTCGAAGCTCCTGAAGATGAAGTGGAGCGCTTAAAGGCGATGGTAGTGGTTGAAATGGAATCAGCTATGGAGCTGGATGTGCCCCTGGATGTGGACTGCGGTTTTGGTCCCAGCTGGTATGAAGCGCACTGAAAACGTGTAGAACGTGATCATCCTCAGCATTGATGGTGGGGCCTCCCGGACGCGGGGGGTTTTATTTACCGAGCGCGGGGAAGTCCGCCTGCTTCGGGAGACGGAAGCCACCTCCTTAAGCACGCCCGGCGTTGATACCACTAAAATATTGGGACACTTCATCCAGGAGCTAGCTGCTCAGGCCGGCCTGGGCCTGGAGGCGGTGGACCTGGTGAATATCGGTGTGGCGGGTGTATCCAATCCGGATGCGCGTGACCGCCTGTTCCTGGAGCTGGATCGTTTGGACTTGTCTGACCGGGCTCTGGTTACTTCGGATGTGGAGGCGGCGTACGAGGCTGTATGGGGAGCTGCGCCGGGGGTGTTGGTATGTGTGGGTACCGGGGCCATCGGCTGGGCGCGGGATGAGCAGGGCAATACCTATCGCGCCAGCGGCAGGGGCCCTCAGCTGGGAGGTGATCCCGGGAGCGGATATTGGATGGGCAAAACAGCTTTGGTCCATCTGATCATGTCCGAAGGATCTTCCGCAGCCGATGAGCAGGCCCAAGATGCGCAGCTGGATGCTCTGCGGCGCCGAACCATGGCGGTCTATGGAGCTGAATCCATTGATGAGGCCGCGCGCATCGCCGGTGAGGCGGAGAATATGGTCGCCAGAACTGCTCTTCTTGGCCAGGTCATCTGTGAGCTGGCCGCGGAGGGGAATGATCTGGCCCTGGCGATTGTTCAGGAAGGGACCCAAGCCCTGGCTGACGAACTCCTTATCATGATCGATAAGGCAGAGCTGCGCAAGGATAAAATGACCATTGGCATCAATGGGAGCATTATCACCAGAAATCCCGTTTTTCGAAAGATGCTGGCCGATGCTCTGAGCTACGACCTGCCGGACATCACCTGGCGGCTTCCCGAAATCGATCCTGCTTTTGGTGCCGGTCTCATCGCTGCCCGCATTAATAAGATAACGGTTGACAGGGAAGCCTTAAAGAAGAGCTGGAGAGAGAACCATTTACACTCCGCGAGCTGATATTCATCTGGGTCGGCTGAAGTCCAATTTTCACCAGCTTTCAGAGCACGTTGGGAACGCCAAGGTGCTGGCGATAGTGAAGGCGGATGGTTACGGTCATGGTATCATTCCGATCTCGAGGGCCCTGGCTGAGGCAGGCGTGTACGGCTTTGGGGTGGCTACCCTCCGGGAAGCCCTTGATCTGCACCAGGCTGGTCTGGAGCAGATGATCCTGCACATGGGTCGGTTTGATCTTCAATCACTAGCTGCCTATAGGCAGCACGACATCCGCTTGAGCCTGCATAGCCTGGAAGATATCAAATCCCTGACAGCCCATCATGAGGCCACCGGCTCCGAGTACGTGGTTCATATGAAGGTGGACACCGGCATGACCCGGCTGGGGATCCCTTATGAGGCGGCGGTTGAAGCGATGGAGCAGGTGAAGAAGCATGCGTTCATTCACCTGGAGGGCATCTGGTCACATTTTGCCACCGCGGACGAGGCCGATCTGAGCTATCTGCGATACCAGTTGGTGCGCTTCACCCAGTTTGTACATATGGCCCGCAAGCTGCGCCTGGAGGTGGAATATTTCCACGTTGCCAACAGCAGTGCCCTGGTGCGGGACCCGAATAGCCATTTCAACATGGTTCGACCAGGACTGCTCCTGTATGGCGTTAGGCCTTCGGAGCACGTGCAGCCACCCTTTGAGATCCTGCCGGTGATGGACCTGAAAGCACCCCTGGTAAAGGTGCAGGACATCCCGCGGGGCACGCCGGTAGGCTACGGCCGTGAGTATCGCGCTCCGGAAGAGACTAAAACGGGTGTCCTGCAGATTGGCTACGCCGATGGTGTGCCCCTGGCCCTGTCTAACAAAGGCCACGTTCAGCTGGGAGACGCGGTGTATCCTATGATGGGACGTGTGTCAATGGATCTCGTAAATATTAATCTGGGTCGTGATGTGCGGCAGGTTGGTGAAGAGGCCCTGATCTGGGGTCTCAGCGATGATCCCCGCCTCCGCGTCGAGTATCAGGCCCGATTAGCTGATACCATCCCGTATGAACTCTTAACACGAATTGGGACTAGAGTGGAGCGTCATTATGTGGAAGATTAAGCTATTTGGATTAGGTGTGAGTGCTGCTTTGCTATTGGGAGCATGTGTGCATGTTCCCCGGCCCATCGTAGCTCCTGAAGTCTGGTATGAGGAGCCGGTGACGGCGGCGGATTTGAGCCTGCGCCAGCAGGTGGCCCAATTGATTATGGTGCGAGTGGAAGGGTATTATTACAGTGCCGACAACGGCTACCGCCGGAAGGTAGAAAGGTGGGTAGCCCAGGATCAGGTGGGTGGTCTGATCACCTTCCGCGGCAGTGTTGACGGTACCTTTACCAACCTGCAGCGGTTTCAGCGCCTGGCGTCCTTTCCGCTGCTGGTGGCTGCGGATTTTGAGCGGGGCGTGGGGCAGCAGATTGAGGGCGCTACCATGTTTCCCTCAAACATGGCAGTGGCTGCTACTTTCGATGAAGAGAACACTTACCAGCAGGGGCGCATCACCGCCCTTGAAGCCCGGGCGCTGGGCGTCCATATCACCTTCGCTCCGGTGATGGATGTGAATAACAACCCCGATAATCCCATTATCAACTTCCGTTCTTACAGTGATGATCCCCAATTGGTGGCCCGAATGGGAGCTGCGTTCATTCAGGGTGCCCAAGACCACGGCCTGGTAGCCTGTGCCAAGCACTACCCCGGTCACGGCAACACTGCTACTGACAGTCACACCAGCCTGCCGCTGATCCCCGGCAGTCGGGAAAGCCTGGATCAAATGGAGCTGATGCCGTTCAGGGCGGCTGCCGAGGCCGGAGTCAAGATGATGATGGTGGGCCATATTGCCGTGCCTGGTCTGGACGCCTCCAACCGTCCCGCCACCCAGTCGGCGAAGATTACCGAAGGTCTTTTACGCGGTGATTTCGCCTTTGATGGCCTCATTGTTACCGATGGGATGGAGATGGGGGCTATAACGGGCGGACAGTGGACCGGGGAAGCCGCCGTCCGGGCCATTGAGGCCGGCAACGACATGGTCCTCCTGCCATTATACGTGGATCAGGCCATTGAGGCCATTGTACGGGCGGTCTGGACCGGGCGCATCAGCCCGGAACGGATCGAGGCCTCGGTCAACCGGGTATTAAAGCTGAAGGCGGAGCTTGGCCTGTACGATGAGCGCCGCAGCCTTAATCGAGATGATGTGCAGCGGCAGGTAGGCCTGGAGGAATTCCGCGAAGCCTCACGGGGAATTGCCCGGAAATCCATCACCCTTGTCAAGGACGAGCTGAACCTGATCCCCTTCCGACCGGGTCGCCGACAAACCCTTACCCACATCCTGATCTCAATGGACGACGACCTCAAAGACCGCACCCTTCCCTTCTGGAGCGACGTGGAATTCACTTTCGGGAAGAAACGAGTCAAGACTTTCTTTGTGAACGACGAGCTCTCCAATACCCGCATTAAGGAGCTGGTAGAGGCAGCCCGGACTACCAATCTGACCCTGGTGACGGCCCTGGTGAGGATCCATATGGAGAAGGGCGTCAGCACTATTGACTCGACGCACCATGAGCTCTTGAAAGCCCTGGGGAAGGCGAAGGTCAAGTTCGCGGTGGCCAGTTTCGGTAGTCCCTATCTGCCTTCCCTGGAGCCTATTCCCACCTACCTATGCGGTTACAGTTACGAGGGCATGACGATGCTGGCTATGGCCGATGCCCTGTTCGGTCGGGCTCCGATCACTGGCCGGCTGCCGGTTGACCTGGATGCCAGCTACCGCCGCGGCCATGGTCTCACTAGAGAAGCCCGCACCCGGGCTTTCAGCCAGTCCACTCGCACCTGGGATTTCAGCCGGGCTTATGCGGTACTGGACAGCGCTATCCAGGCCAAAATCACCCCGGGTGCCCAGGTGTTCATTGCCAAAGCAGGACACATCCTGGCCGATACGGCCTTCGGACACTTTACCTATGACGTGGACGCCCCCCCGGTGACTACCGCCTCCATTTACGACCTCGCCAGCGTCACCAAGGTGCTGGTAGGAGGCACCCTGGCGATGCAGCTGGTTGATGGACGCTACCTGGTACTGGACGAGCCCGTGCAGGATTACCTTCCCACCTTCCAGGGCAAGTGGAAGGATCGGGTTACCATTCGCCATTTGCTGACTCATTCTTCCGGTCTGCCAGATTACATCTGGTTCTGGAAGATGGGTATCAAGCCGGAAGAGGTGATTGACACTATTTGCAGGACCGAGCTGCAGTTTGAGCCCGGTACGCAGTCTACCTACAGTGGTGTGGGCTTGATTCTGTTCACTGCTATCGTGGAGCTGGTGACCGGGGAGCGGCTGGCTGATCTGACCCGGGACTGGGTGTTCGGTCCCCTCATGATGGAAGGCACCGGCTACAATCCCCCGGTGGAGTGGCAGGAGCGCATTGTCCCCACCGAGGTGGACGCAGAGGGCCGCAGGGGTCTGATCCAGGGCAAGGTGCATGATGGAAACAGCCATTTTATGGGGGGTGTGTCGGCCCATGCAGGCGCCTTCGCTCCGGCCAATCAGTTGGCCAAATTAGGCCTCCTGTACCTGAATGGGGGAGTGGTCTATGGCAGACGGATGGTGCGGGAGGAGACAGTGGAGGCGTTTATCCAGCCCCAGGAATTGCCACCGGGTTCGGGATGGGCCCTGACCTGGCAGATGGCCAATGCCACCCCCGAAGCCGGAGATCTCTTATCTGACGCAGCCTTCGGCCACACGGGCTTCACCGGCACCTCCATCTGGATCGATCCCGCAACAGAGGTGATTGTCGTACTCCTTACCAACCGGGTGCATCCCACACGTGAGCGGGGCGGCCACATGGAGTTGCGCCATACGTTTCATAATGCCATTGTAAAAATTATTCTTAGTACTGAACCCAGGACTTGAACTATCACCTGCAGAACTTGAAGCGAAAGAGAAATTCACTACGCTCTTTTCAAGCATCTACTTAATGTATAACTTTAAATTGTACCTGATTAAGAGAGCATTTCATTGCGACGGATGGGGCAGGCGGTTTTTAAGGAATTAGAACTATAGATGAAGATGAGTAAAGACTCACCGCGACAAGTAGTTTGACCTGTCAGTTATGATTGATAAAGAAATGTCTTTCCCTTTGGCAGTCTCCTATTTAAATCTTCCTGAGGCCCTCAGATAGTCGCTGGCATCATGCTTGCCCAGGCGTTCATAGGCCCGATACGCTTCGTAATAGCCGGTGGCCAAATCCAATGAATCCATCGCTGTAAGCTGCTGCGGTGGTCCTTCCAGGGATGGGATCAAAATTTCTATGCCCACGAATAGTAAATCGGGATTTCTCAATTTGGACGAATTAGCCCGGTAGAGATTGGGCCAGTACAGGACATCCTGGTAATAGAGTTTCGCCAGGTTCCACCAGTTGTCATTCCTCTTCACTGTGTGAACGTAGGCCTTGATTCCCTGCGCCCAGTAGGACGGTGGTGTGGGTTCCGTTGGGCGTGCCGCTGGTATTGCCTCGGGCGGGGGTGCAGGTTTTTCGGCAACGGGTGGAGGTAGTGGCTCCGTTATAGGAGGTACTCCTTCTACCACTGGTTTCTCCACAATCGGTGGCTGAACTGGTTCTGCAGCCGGTGTTTCCACAGCAGGCGGTGGGGCGGGTTCCTCTTCGCCGCCTCGGAAAATCAGCAGAGCTACCACAACCACGACGATAACGGCTGCGACAGCGATGGCGATGGTGGCGGTGGGGATTCGACGGCTTGGTTTTGCGGTTGGTTCCTTGGTGGGTTCGGCGGTTTTTTCCGGTTCGGTCGTCGATTCCGGTTCATCAGGTTCCGCCGTCTGACCTGTTAGTGGCTTGGCATTCATGTGGTTATACTCCCGGTTGACTCGGCGGGCCAGCGCCTGAGCTGGTCTGAATAGAACGCGAGTATGCTCCGGGATGACCAGGCTGGCCCCGGTCTGAGGATTAATCCCGGTAGTTTCGGGGACACGGTGTAATCTGAAAGTCCCCAATTGAGCGATACGCACCTTCCCATCACGGATCAAGCCCTCTTCGATGACCGCGGCAAATTCCTTGATTAGATCTTGGGCCAGGTGTTTGGAGATGCCAGTCTCAGCCGCAATGCGGTCAACGAGTTCCTGGAACGTGATCTTCTCACTCATCCCGCAATCTCCACGTTCCTGACATCGGCCTTGAGGCTGGCACTGGGGTGGAAAAATACCGCCCGCTTGGAGGGTAGCAGCACTAGATCTTCGTAATAGGGGCTGTAGGCCCTGCGCTGCGGCCGTACGTGGGAGCCGAAGGTTCCCAGATCCGGTATGGATATACCGACGTAGCCGCCTAGCGTTTCCGCTATGGCCCGGACGGTGACCTCCACCAGGTCGTGGGCCTTGCGCTGGGACAAACCCAGGCGCTCAGCTACGATATGCACAACCTCGATATGGGTCATGAGAGCTCGCTCCTTGCACTACTGCAATGGAAAGATATGCTATAGCGCCACATTTGGCTATAAGTATAAGCGTAAGTTTTTATACAAGCAAGGGATTATGAAATGCGCAGTAGTGGTTGGTAAATATACTGCGCCGGTGGGGCCACCGGAAATTTAAAACTCAATCACCCATGCATCCCAACCAGTAGGTATCCCCTACAAAAATAGCTTACTTTCAGCTGGTTTATGAGATTCCCTGAGGCCCATGCAGAGTCCGTGCCGCCCTAGCACCCACAAACTTAAGCGATACCGTAGGTTAGCCTATGCCTGCAACCATTGACCCGCTTGACATCTGGATTCTCACCTTGTTCCTCGGCGGGACCGTGATTTACGGCATCTGGTCAGGGCGGTACAGCAAGACTACTACCGCCTACTTCCTGGCTGAGCGCACTCTGCCATGGTATGCTGTCATGCTATCGGTGGTGGCCACCGAGACCTCGGTGCTGACCTTCATCAGCGTGCCGGGCATGGCCTATCGGGGCAACTGGTTCTTCCTGCAGCTGGCCTTCGGCTATATATTGGGGCGGGTGCTGGTGAGCTTCCTGTTGCTGCCGCTCTACTATGCCAAGGGCATCACCTCCATTTACCAGTATATCGGCCAGCGTTTTGGTCAGCAGGTACAGCGGGTGACTTCGGCAGTATTCCTGTTTACCCGCCTCCTGGCGGACGGGGTACGCTTTTTCGCCACCGCCCTGTTGGTTCAGACCCTGCTGCCCCTGACTATCCCGCAGGCGGTGCTACTCATGGGCGGGGTGACGCTGGTCTACACCCTGGCTGGGGGTATCCGCTCGGTGGTTTGGATGGACACGGTACAGTTCATCCTCTACCTGAGCTGTGGTATCCTGTCGCTGTGGTTCATCCACGGCCTGATTGATGGCGGCCTGGCGGCTGGCTTGAGCCAGCTGGCTGAGGCTGGCAAGCTGGGGGTTCTCAACTTCCGTAGTGGGGAGGTCTTTTCGCTGAAGGCAGCCTATGCCTTTCCCGCGGCTATTATCGGCGGGGCGTTCCTTTCCTTCGCCTCCCACGGTGCCGACTATATGATGGTCCAGCGGGTGCTTTCCACCCGCAGCCTGCCCGCCGCTCGCATGGCCCTGGTGGGCAGCGGCTTGTTTGTCACCTTCCAGTTCGCGCTGTTTATGCTGGTGGGCGGGCTGCTGTGGATTGTTTTTCAGGGTGAAACCCTGGGCGTGGATCAGGAATATCCGCGCTTCATCGCCACTTACCTGCCCACCGGGCTGAAGGGGGTGCTGCTGGCGGGTGTCCTGGCAGCGGCTATGTCCACGCTGAGTTCCTCGATCAACAGTCTGGCCTCATCCACGGTGAACGACTGGCTGAAACGCACCGACGACCTGCGCCTCTCCCGGCTGATCAGCCTGGGTTGGGGGACGGTGCTCATGGGCATGGCGATACTGGTTATGTGGTTGCCGGGAGAAAATCCGGTGGTAGAGCTGGGGCTGCAGATCGCGTCCTATACCTATGGTGGTCTGCTGGGGCTGTTCCTAATGGGTCGCGCCAGGATCCACTTTTATCCGGCGGCGCTGATCACGGGCCTGCTGGGTGCGGCCGCGGCGGTCCTGGTGCTTAAAGGCTTCGGCATCGCCTGGACCTGGTACATTATCGTTGCCACTGTCGCGAACATTGGCTTGGCCTACGTGGTGAACCTGGCTATCTCAAAGCTACGAACCGAAACTGGAGGGTTATTTTGATGCTGCAAAACAAGATCCGCTCAATGACCTTAATTATCCTAGTGCTGGCGGTTTATGCCTGGGGAACTGACTGGCGCTATTCCCGCGTCTATGAGCCAGTCAATCCTACCCAGCAATTTCATACCACCATCACCGGCCTGGACGTTCTGGAGAACGACGATTTTGCGCCCCTGAAAGGCAAAACGGTGGCGGTGGTTACCAATCACACCGGTCTCAGCCAGCGGGGAGAGTTTATCCTGGACCTGCTGTACCGGGAGGAAGGTGTGACAATGAAGGTGATCTTCGGGCCTGAACATGGCCTGTACGGCAAGGCCTCCGCCGGGGAGCAGCTGGCAGACACCGAAGACACGCGCACGGGAGTTAAGGTCTACAGCCTTTACGGCCAGACCAGCAAGCCCACCCCGGATCAGCTGGCCGGTATCGATGTGGTCATATTTGATATCCAGGACGTGGGGGCCCGTTATTACACCTACCCCAGCACCATGACCCTGGTGATGGATGCCTGCGCCCGGGATGGCGTCCCGATCTGGGTTCTCGATCGTCCCAACCCGGTACGGGGCGACATCATCGACGGCCCGATCCTGGATCCGGACTATGCTTCCTTCGTTGGCATGCACCGGGTACCAATCCGTCATGGTATGACCATAGGTGAGCTGGCCATCATGATCAACGAGGAGGGCTGGCTCACCGAGGACCGCCACGCCGACCTCACCGTGGTCCCCATGGTGAACTGGTCACGCTACATGTGGTGGGATGAGACCCAGTTAACGTGGGTACCGCCATCGCCTAACATTCCCACCTTTGAGACCGCGGTGGCCTACCTGGGCACCTGCCTGTTCGAAGGGACCAACGTTTCTGAGGGGCGGGGAACCCACGAACCCTTCCTTATCTGCGGGGCGCCGTGGATC
>JBGVTM010000276.1 GCA_041862535.1 Candidatus Neomarinimicrobiota bacterium
CGAGCTGGCCGGCATCAAAAATCCCGAGCAGGCCCGGAACCTGATCCAGAATACGGCCCTCTTGGAGTTCAACCTGCTCCAGGACCTGGCTGTCGCCCGGCAGGTTATGCTGGATATTGACGAAACTCTGCGAGCCTCCGGTGCCCCCACCGAATTGGCAACCGGCGACAGCGCCGTCGTCCCCGCCGATACGCTGGAAGAGGCCCTGGCAGCCATCCTGGGCGGCACAGCCGATACCGCAGCCACCCCTGAAGGGATCACCATTTCGGAGGAACTGTTGGGTGAGCATCCCTTCACCAGCTATATCCACGCGGCGGGCAACGATCTGGTGGTTCCGGCCCGCTACCGCCACGCAGTGGAAGCGCTTATGGAACGGGACGAGGTCCAGGCCGCTATCCCTAATGACGGCCTTTTCCTCTGGAGCAACCGTGCCGAGCCCATGCGCGGCACCGGCACCGACGAGGAGTTCTACAATCTTTACTACCTCTATCGCGAGCCCGGTCTGACCGGCGGCGTGATCACCGCGGCTAAGGCTAACCTCGGCTCTCTCGGAAGTACGGCCGCCAACCAGCCGGTAGTCAACGTGGACATGAACAACGATGGCACCAGAATCTGGGCCCGCCTCACTGGTGCCAATGTCGGCCGCCGGGTGGCTATCGTCCTGGACAAGAATGTCTATCTAGCACCGGTAATCCGCACCAAGATCCCCAACGGCCAGACCGTGATCGAGGGCATGGAAAGTATGGACGAAGCCAAACTGGTCGCCATCGTTCTGCGAGCCGGTTCCCTCCCGGCACCAGTGGATATCATTGAGGAGCGGTCTATTGGTCCCAACCTGGGCCAGGACTCCATCCAGCATGGGATCAGGGCGGCCATCATTGGCGGCCTGCTGGTGATCGCCTTCATGGTGTTCTACTACAAAGGCAGTGGATTGATCGCCACGCTGGCCCTGATTATCAATATCCTGGTGGTATTGGCAGCGCTGGCTTCCCTCAGGGCAACCCTCACCCTACCCGGCATCGCCGGCCTGATCCTCACCGTCGGGATGGCCGTGGATGCCAATGTACTCATCTTCGAGCGCATCCGGGAAGAACTGGACAAAGGTAAGTCCATCCGGGCCGCCATTGACAGCGGCTACGGCCGGGCTACCATTACCATCATCGATGCCAACGTCACTACCATTCTGGCGGCCCTGGTCCTCTTCCAGTTCGGTACCGGACCCATCAAAGGATTTGCCGTGACGCTGTTCTGGGGCATCCTGGCCTCCATGTTTACCGCCATCTTCATGACCCGCACCATTTTCATGGCCATGACTCAAAGCCCAAAAGTCAAAACCCTGAGTATCTGATCGGAGATCCCTGCGGAATATGCGCCTGCTAACGAATGTCAATATCGATTTCCTGGGTAAACGGAAAATTGCCGCTATCATCTCCGGTGTGGTCATAGCCGCCGGATTAGTCTCATTACTCGTGAAAGGGGGACCCGCCCTGGCCATTGACTTTACCGGCGGAACACTGGCCCAGCTGAAGTTCTCTACAGCAATTGATATGGGCAATATCCGGGAACGCCTGCTGGACTACGGATTCAGCAGACCCTCCCTGCAGCAGTTTGGTGCTGAGAATGAGATTCTCGTGCGGATACCCGTCGAAGAGACCGGCGAAACACTGAGCCAGCAGCTTCGGGAGGCCTTGACCGGCATGGACTTCGAAATCCGCCGACTGGAAGCCGTGGGATCGAAAATCGGCGGGGAGCTGCGGGGCAAGGCCCTGTCGTCCGTCCTGTTCGCCCTCCTGGGCATCCTGATCTACATCTCCCTGCGGTTCGATCGCTACTACGCCCTCGGAGCGGTGGTTGCCCTGGCCCACGACGTACTCATCACCCTGGGGGTATTCTCCATCCTCAACCTGGAGCTGGACCTGGCTATCATCGGCGCTTTCCTGACCATCGTGGGCTATTCCCTCAACGATACCATCGTGGTATTCGACCGCATCCGGGAAAATGTCAAGATCCACCGGAAGGCTGATTTCTTCATCACCGTGAACAAGTCGGTAAATGAGACCCTGAGTCGTACGATCATCACCTCTTTAACCACCTTTGTGGTGGTGTTGGTCTTATATTTGTCTGGCGGTGAGGTGATTAAGTACTTTGCATTCGCCCTGATCGTGGGCGTTGTGGTGGGAACTTATTCTTCCATCTATGTGGCCAGTCCCTTAATGGCCCTTCTGGAGGTCAGGGCCCAGGCCCGGGCCAGCAAGTAAGTGACTTCCCCCACCATCCTGGCCGCAGAGCCCTCACCACTCAAATTCCTGTTATCATGCCTATAACCGCAGTCATCGGAGGACAATGGGGCGACGAGGGTAAGGGTAAAATCGTCGACCTGCTCTGTGAGGACATGCAGGTGGTGGTCCGCTATCAGGGTGGTGCCAATGCCGGCCATACCGTTCAGATTGACAGCGATATTATCATCCTGCACCAGGTTCCATCTGGCATTCTCCGGCCCGATTGTATCTGCATCCTGGGCCACGGCATGGTGGTGGATCCCGTCTCCTTCGCTGACGAGCTGGACACTCTGGCCCAGCACGGCATTGACACCAAGGGTAGGATTCAGATCAGTCACGCGGCGCACATCGTCACCCCCATCCACAAGGCCATGGACCGGGCCACCGGCCACATCATCGGCACCACTCTCCGGGGCATCGGCCCCGCCTACGCCGACAAGGCCCGCCGCCTGGGCATCCGGGCTATCGACCTGAAAGATACCACCCGCCTGCACCAGTACCTCCAGGACCGACTGAACGTGAGCGTCCAGCAAGGAGAGGTGAAACCAGACGAGCTGGAAAAGGTGCGCGAGGAGGTGGAAGCCTTCCTCCAGACAACCAAACGGCTGACCCCCCTGCTGACCGATACCATTGGCTCCATCCACCAGGCCGTGGACCAGGGTAAAAACATCCTTCTCGAAGGGGCCCAGGGGACCCTCCTGGATATTGATCTGGGCACTTATCCGTACGTCACCTCCTCTCATCCCACGGCGGGGGGGATTGCCTCCGGGCTGGGCCTGCCTGTTCAGAAAATTGACCGGCTGCTGGGAGTCTTCAAGGCCTATGCCACCCGTGTCGGGGCCGGCCCCTTCCCCACCGAACTGACCGACGAAGTCGGGGATCGACTCCAGGAGCAGGGCGCTGAATTCGGTGCCACCACCGGCCGCCGAAGGCGGTGCGGCTGGTTTGACGGCGTGGCCGCCAGCTACGCCTGTAAGGTCAATGGCTTCTCCGAATTGGCCCTCACGAAGCTCGACGTCCTCGATAAGTTCGACACCCTCAAGATTTGCACTGCCTATGAACTGAATGACACCCACCTCACCGGATTCTCTGCGGCCATTCCCCACCTCGATCAGGTGACGCCGGTCTATAACGAAGTTCCCGGCTGGCAGACGGACACTTCCAGGCTGAAATCGGCCCGGGAGCTGCCGCCTGAGGCCCAGAGTTACATCAAACGGCTGGAGGAACTCCTGGCGGTCCCGATCACCCTGGTCTCGGTGGGGGCCGAGCGGAACCAGATCCTTACCTTATGATTCCCCGGCAACGTGTCGGTATGGCTTTCGCCGGCATGTGCCTCATCTGGGGGTCTACTTTTGTAGCTCTCAAAACCGGCCTGAAGGAAACCCCACCCATCCTGGGTGTCGCACTGCGGCACCTGCTGGCCTCCCTGCTCCTCTTTCTGATCATTTACTGGCGCAAATTCCCCATCCCCTTCGACCGGCTGGCCCGCCGCCAATATGTCACGGTGGGAATCCTCAATTTCTCACTCAGCTATTCCCTGACCTACGCCGGCACCCAGTATATCTACAGCAACATCTCCTCGCTGTTGTGGGCCTCCATTCCCATCACCACCGCTCTGGTGGCCCACTTTACGTTGCCCGCTGAACGCCTCTCCTTTATGAAAGGCTTCGGTATCCTGGTGGGCTTTGGCGGCGTGGTCCTGATATTCTGGGGTTACGGCCTGGGCAAAAGCGAAGACCTGCTGTTGGGCATGTCGCTGGTGATGGGGGCCGTTTTGGTTGCTACCTGGCCCAGTGTTTATCTGAAACGCCGGCCCGCTCGCGCCAATCCCGTGGTCCTCAGCGCCGTCACGACCGGCATCGGCGGCCTGACCACACTGCTGGGCAGCCTCCTGCTGGAGTCCCCCTCCCGAATGGTCTGGAGCCCCCTGAACATCGGCATTATTTTCTACCTGGCCATCTTTGGAACCGTGGTGGCCTGGGTGTTCTATTTTTATCTGCTCGAGCACCTGGAAGTTGTTAAGCTTTCATTCGTGGGTTTCATTGCCCCGGTTATCGCCCTGTTCATGGGTATGATTGTGCTGCGTGAAATCCTGCCACCTATCGTATTTCTGGGTGCATTTCTGGTTCTTCTAGGAATCTTCCTTGCCGATGCCCGCCGCTACCTGCGGATCCTGACCCGCCGGCTGGAACGGCTGCAGCTGTAGCCATGAACCTCACCCTCCGCCTGCGCAGTAACGGCCCCACCAACCTGGCCCGCTGCACCCAGCCCGTCACTGAACACCAGGCCGACCGGGAGGCCTTTGCCGATGGCTGCCTGTACCGGGCCAGCCGCATCGCCGGAGTGCCGGTCATCGTCCGGGCTGGCTCTGCCGCCGCCGATGAGCTCGAATTCACGGTCTCACCAGCCGGGAACACCCGGCTTCCCTCGCAGGCGGTTGTCGCCGCCGCTCTGCGCCGCAAGTTCTCCCTGGATCTCGACCTGCCCGCCTTCTACCGGTTTGTCCAGCGGTCGCCGCCCCTGGCCCATCTGCCGGACCGACAGTCGGGACTGAGGCCCATCCTGAAAGACAGCCTGCTGGAGGCCCTGTGCCTGGCCATCATCGATCAGCAGGTGAACGTCACTTTTGCCGCCCGACTGAAGCGCCGGCTCCTGCAGACCTGCGGCCGGGTCTACCATCTACAGGGGCAGGAGCTCTGGCTTTTCCCCACCGCCGCGGAACTCGCCGCCCTCGATCCTGACACTCTCCACGCGCTGCAGTTCACCGGAAGCAAAAGCCGCTCCGTTGTCGAGCTGGCTCGCCGCTTCCTGGCTGAACCGCGCTGGGAAGCCCTCGCCGGCACTGACGAGGAGGTCGTTGCCGAGCTGTGCACGCTCAGGGGCGTGGGCCGCTGGACCGCGGAATACAGCGCCATGATGGGCCTGGGACTGGTTGATACCCTACCCGCCGCCGATATCGGCCTGATGCGCATGGTGCAGCGGGTCTACGGCCTGGCCGAACGGCCCGGTGAAAAACTGGTGCGTGAAATCGGCCGGGACTGGTCTCCCTGGCGCGGATTGGTTACATTTTATCTCTGGCATCAGGAAGATACCGGGAATTAGGAGGTCGTCATGCTCGCCTGCGATCGTTTCACGACACCTATCGGCGAAATCACCATCGTGAAGAGTGCCCGGGGTGTCTGTTATATCGGCCTGCCGTCCCCGCCTATGGCCCAGGTTGAAGCCTGGGTGCGCCGCCATTTCCCCGGCGAATCCTTACGGCCTGCTGCTGGACCCTTCGACCGGGAACGCAGCGAGCTGAGCGAATATATCGCTGGCCGCCGGATGACCTTCACCTTTCCCCTGGACCACCGCAATACCCCCTTCGCCCTCCAGGCGCTGGTGGAAGTCAGCCGCGTACCCTATGGTAAGACCGCCACTTACGGAGATATCGCCCGCCGGGTTGGTCAGCCCCGGGCCGCCCGGGCCGTCGGACAAGCGCTAGCTGCCAATCCCCTGGCATTGGCAATTCCCTGCCACCGCATCGTGGGCCGCGACGGCTCCCTCACCGGCTACGGCGGAGGACTGGCACTGAAAAAGCAGCTGCTGCAGTTGGAAGCGCGCGCGAAATGAGCCGGAACCTGGACATCCTGATTAACGAGATGCGGGTAATCACCCAGCTGCGCCGGGTGGCCGCAGTACTCAGTTGGGACCAGGAAACCTACATGCCCCCCCAGGGTGCCCAGGCTCGAGCGGACAAAATCTCCCTTATACTGAGCATGGCCCATGCCCGCTTCACCGGCACCGATTTCCACCGCAGCCTGGGTGAACTGGTGGAGCTTTCCACCGGCAAAGTGCTGACTGATGGCCTGGCCCCGGAGCAACTCCGACTGCTGGAGATGACCTGGCGCGACTGGCGCCGTGCCACGGCCCTCCCGGTCGAGTTCGTCGGCGAACTGGCCCGCCTAACCTCCGAAGCCCAGCACATCTGGGGCGCGGCCCGCCGCAAAAGCGACTTCAACCTCCTGGCTCCTTATCTGGAAAAAATTATCGACATGAAACGCCACGAGGCCGACTACCTGGGCTATGAGCAGGTACCCTACGACGCTCTTGTCGATGGCTTCGAACCTGAGATGACCACCAATCAACTCAACAGGCTGTTCGATACACTGCGCCCGGCACTGGTCGATTTGCTGGCACGCATTAAGCACGCCGATACTCCGGATCAGAGCAACATACTCACTTGCGATTACGACGAAACGAGCCAATGGGAATTCGGGCTGGAAATCCTCCGTGACATGGGCTACGACCTCAACCGTGGCCGGCAGGACCGCTCTGCCCACCCCTTCACCACCGACTTCCACCCCAGCGACGTGCGCATTACCACTCGCATCAGCCGCAACGACCTCGCCAGCGGGCTCTTCAGCACCATCCACGAAGGGGGGCACGCCCTCTACGCCCAGGCCCTGAATGACCAGCACTTCGGCACCCCCCTGTGCGAACCCATCTCACTGGGCATCCACGAGAGCCAGTCGCGGCTGTGGGAGAACTACGTGGCCCGCAGCCGGCCCTTCTGGGTATGGTATTACCCCCGCCTCCAGAAACGCTTCCCAGAGCAGTTGGCTGAGGTCACCCTGGACCACTTCTACGCCGCCATCAATACGGTTACCCCCTCCCCGGTCCGCGTGGAAGCCGACGAGGTGACCTACAACCTGCACATTATGCTACGCTTCGAGCTGGAGCAGGCCTTCATCAACGACAGCGTGGCAGTGAACGACCTGCCGGCTCTGTGGAACGAGGGGATGCAGAAGTATCTCGGTATAACGCCGAAAGATGACGCCGAAGGGTTGCTCCAGGATATCCACTGGAGCATGGGGGCCATCGGCTATTTCCCCGCTTATGCCCTGGGCAACCTGTACGGCCGCCAGTTCTACGAAGCGGCAACGGAGCGGATTGAGGGCCTGGAGGATAAGATCGCCCGGGGCGACCTGAAGGCGCTGCGGGAGTGGCTGCGTGAGAACATCCACCAGGTAGGCCGGGCCCGGACCGCCGCCGAACTCGTGCAGGAACTCTCCGGCCAGCCGCTGTCGGCCGAACC
>JBGVTM010000277.1 GCA_041862535.1 Candidatus Neomarinimicrobiota bacterium
CTTGGTATACATCTCAGACTGCTCAATGATACGAGCCGCCGTACCACCGATGTGGAAGGTCCGCAAAGTGAGCTGAGTGCCCGGTTCGCCAATGGACTGGGCCGCGATGATGCCTACAGCGTCCCCAATGCTCACTCTCCGGCCAGTGGCCAGATTGGTCCCGTAGCACATCTGGCACAGACCGTATTCTGCCTCGCATGTCAGGACTGAACGAATGCGCACCACCTCAACACCGGCATCTGAGATCTTCTTGCCCAACGGTCGATCTACCAGGCTGCCGGCTTTGGCCAATATTTCCCCGGAGTCAGGATGAACCACATCTTCCAATATCACCCGCCCGATAATGCGGTCCTCCAGGGGCTCAACAATTTCCTCTCCGTCCTTCAAATCAGTGGTGGTCAAACCTTGGATCGTACCGCAGTCAGACATGGTAATGACCACATCCTGGGCCACATCCACCAACCGACGGGTGAGGTAGCCAGCATCGGCGGTCTTGAGAGCGGTATCTGCTAAACCTTTGCGGGCACCGTGCGTGGAAATGAAATATTCCATCACCGAGAGCCCTTCCTTGAAATTGGACTTGATGGGATTCTCAATGATCTCATCCTTCGTGCCAGAAAGACTCTTTTGGGGCTTCGCCATCAGACCGCGCATACCGGCCAGCTGCCTGATCTGATCCTGGCTGCCTCGGGCTCCGGAATCAGCCATCATGTAGACCGGGTTAAAGCCCTCACGATCCTCTTCCAGGCGCTTCATCATACTCCCGGCCACGGCATTGGTAGCATGGGTCCAAATATCGATAATCTTGTTATATCGCTCCCCTTCGGTGAGAATCTGCCGGTCGAACTTCCGTTGAACATCCATCACTTCCTTGGCAGCCTTATTGATAATGTGGTACTTTTCGTCGGGAACGAGAACATCCGCGATAGCAATGGAGGCACCACTTCGGGTAGCAAACTCAAAACCGGTATCTTTCAGGCGGTCTAGAAAGGCCACCGTCTTGTAATTGCCCAGTCGCTGGAAACTCTCGCCGACAATACGCTCAAGGCTCTTCTTGGTGATCATCTCGTCGAAATAGCCCAATTCCTGGGGCACGATGGAATTGAAAATGATCCGCCCCACCGTCGTGTCCTTATACCATCGGCCATTATAGCGAAAATTCACAATGGCGTGGAGGTCCACTTCGTGGTTTTCCCATGCCAGGCGGGCTTCGTCAAAGGAGTAGAAGCTTTTACCTTCCCCCTTGGCACCCTTTCGGCTGCGTGTAAGGTAGTAGTATCCCAACACCATATCCTGGGAAGGGATGGCGATAGGATTACCATGAGCGGGATGGAGAATATTGTGACTGGAAAGCATGAGAATCCAGGATTCCATCTGCGCCTGAGCTGATAAAGGCACGTGCACAGCCATCTGGTCACCATCAAAGTCGGCATTGAATGCAGCACAGACCAGGGGGTGGAGTTTAATGGCCCGGCCGTCAACCAGTACCGGCTGGAAAGCCTGGATCCCCAGGCGGTGAAGTGTTGGAGCCCGATTGAGAAGTACTGGATGATCCCGCACAACGTATTCAAGGACTTTCAGAATTTCAGGCATTTTCTGTTCAACCATTATCTTGGCACTGCGGGGTGTCTTAGCATAGCCCCTGGTCATGAGTTCCCGGATAATTATGGGCTTAAATAGCTCCATGGCCATTTCCTTGGGGACGCCACACTGGTGCAGCTGGAGCTCAGGACCGACCACGATTACCGAACGGCCAGAATAATCCACCCGCTTGCCCAGCAGGTTTTGCCGGAACCGGCCCTGCTTGCCCCGAAGCATGTCACTCAGCGACTTAAGTGGACGTCTAGTGCCACTACGCACAGCCGTTCCGCGACGGGCATTGTCGAACAAACTATCCACCGCTTCCTGAAGCATGCGCTTCTCATTGCGTAGAATGACATCCGGTGCCTTGATTTCCAGCAGCTGCTTCAGGCGGTTGTTGCGGATAATGATGCGACGATACAGGTCATTAAGATCGGAGGCCGCAAAACGACCACCCTCCAGTGGCACCAGGGGTCGCAGCTCCGGCGGGGTGACAGGTAGGACCGTGAGAATCATCCACTCGGCTTTATTCGGTACCGACCGTTCCTGCCGGGGATCGAACATTTTCAACACCCGGAGTCGCTTGAGGGCATCCTCGGCCTTCTGGGCAGAACGAGACTCGTTGGCCACCGTGGTCAGCTCATCAACCAGATCAGGAATTCTCAAATGCTGCAGCATTTCCCGCAGGGCCTCTCCACCCATGGACGCCCGGAAGTAGTTCCCCGCCTCCCGCTCCTCATCAGAAACGGACTCGGGGCCGAACTCCATACTAAGGCCCAGATACTCATCTTCATCAATAAGATTACCATACTCTTTTCCCGACAGACCCGGGTTGAGAACGGTGTATTTCTCATAGTAGATAACCTGTTCCAGCTCCTTGGTAGAATAGCCTAAAAGGTAACTGAGCTTGCTGGGGATGGATTTCAGGTACCAGATATGGGCGACGGGAACGGCCAGGGTTATGTGACCCATGCGTTCGCGACGCACCTTCTTGCGGGTAACCTCCACTCCACACCGATCGCAGATGATACCCCGATAGCGGATGCGTTTATACTTCCCGCAATGACATTCCCAGTCCTTAACTGGACCGAAAATCCGCTCACAGAATAGACCATCCTTCTCCGGTTTATAGGAGCGGTAGTTGATAGTCTCCGGCTTGAGAACCTCTCCATAGGACTGGTTAAGGATCATCTCCGGACTCATCAGACTGAGCGTGATGGATCTGATGTCTTGCCTTGATACTGGCTGTGGTGGTTTGATGTAAACCAAAGTAACCCCCTATTTAGTCTAGGGTGATGTTCAGACCTAGTCCCTGTAGCTCTCTCAGCAGCACGTTGAAGGACTCGGGCATGCTGGGCTCAGGGGTATTATCACCTTTCACGAGCGAATTGTATAACTTGGACCGACCCTCCACATCGTCCGACTTGACGGTGAGCAGCTCTTGGAGGGTGTACGCAGCGCCATAGGCCTCCAAGGCCCAGACTTCCATCTCACCGAAACGCTGGCCCCCGAACTGAGCCTTGCCACCCAGAGGTTGTTGAGTGATAAGCGAGTAGGGGCCAGTGGAACGGGCGTGCATTTTATCATCCACTTGGTGACTCAGTTTCATCATATAAATGACCCCGACAGTAACCGGGTTTTGGGTAACCTCACCTGTGCGCCCATCTCTCAAATAGACTTTGCCATCCGGAGGCAGACCAGCGGCCTTCATCGCATTATGGACATCCTCAAGGTGAGCACCGTCAAAAACGGGAGAAGAATACCATTTGTTGAGCCTGAAACCGGCCCAGCCTAGCATGGTCTCATACAATTGGCCCAGGTTCATTCGGGAAGGTACACCTAGAGGATTGAGCACGATATCCACGGGGGTGCCATCCTCCATGAAGGGCATATCCTCTTCAGGAACAATCACTGATACGATTCCCTTGTTGCCATGACGGCCAGCCATTTTATCGCCTACAGATATTTTTCGCTTATTGGCAATATAGACCTTGGTCACCTTGATGACTCCAGGCTGGAGTTCATCACCAACACGGACTTTGAAAATGTTCCGTTCTAGCTCATCCTCAAGATCCTTCAGCGCTACCACGTGGCCCTCAAGGATCTGTCGAATCTTGCTCCAGACCTCGGCATCGTCTACCCAGGGAGATTTGAGGCTGAGGCGATCGAAGTCCAAACCGGAGACCTTAGCTTCAGTAAGTTTGGTCTTGGCCTTAATGATGGTACGGTTGGCAGCCAGATCTCGAATGCCGCCGGATAACTGGCCGATCATCTGCTTCTTGATCAATTCGTTCCGCTTCTCTAACAGAGCAATACGTTCCCTCTTGGCCCGAGCCTGAAATTCTTCAATCTGCTGCTTGTCTTCCGCTCGGCTATGGGAACTTTTCCGCTCGAATAGCTGGGTTTTTATGACCGTCCCCCTGACTCCCGACTCACACCGCTTGGAGGTGTCCTTTACGTCGCCAGCCTTTTCGCCAAAGATGGCTCGAAGGAGCTTTTCTTCCGGTGTAGGATCGGTCTCACCCTTCGGTGTCACCTTGCCAACCAAGATATCACCCGGCTTAACTTCAGCCCCTATCCGGATGACACCATGCTCGTCCAGATTCTTAGTCGCTTCTTCACTGACATTAGGGATTTCGTTAGTGAGTTCTTCAGCACCCCGTTTGGTGTCCCGCACTTCCAGCTCAGCCACCTTAATGTGTATTGACGTCAGTACATCATCCTTCAGCAGCCGTTCGTTAATAACGATCGCATCTTCGAAGTTGTACCCCCGCCAGGGCATAAAAGCCACCAGCAGGTTGCGGCCAAGGGCTAGCTCACCTAAGTCAGTAGCACATCCATCTGCCAGCAGGGTTCCTTTTTTAATCTTCTGGCCCGCCTCGACCAACGGCTTCTGGTTGATGCACGTATCCTGATTAGTGCGCAGAAATTTGTAGAGAGGATAGATTCGGAGATTCTCCTCATCCTTCAGGATCACATCTTTGTCTTTTGCGCTGGTGCGAATAGTGATCCGATCGGCCGCCACCGACTCTACCACTCCATCTATATCACAATAAATTGCCGCCCGGGAGTCCTGGGCTACTTGTGCTTCCACCCCGGTGCCCACGATCGGGCGTTCCGGCTTGAGCAGCGGTACGCTCTGGCGCTGCATGTTAGAGCCCATGAGAGCCCGGTTAGCGTCGTCGTGCTCGAGAAAGGGGATCAGTGACGCGGCTACCGATACAATCTGGCTCGGCGCCACATCCATGAAATCAACCTCCTCAGGTTCCACCAAAGGGAAATTATCCCCCTTGCGGGTCAGCACCTGCTCGTTGACAAACTTCCCATTCTTTAGCGGCTCGTTGGCCTGAGCAATGTGGACTCGGTCCTCATCATCGGCGGACAGGTATTCCACTTTATTGGTGATCCTGTAATTGCCATTTAGATGCTCAATCTTCCTATAAGGGGACTCAATAAAGCCTAATTTGTTAACTACGGCATGAGTCGCCAGGGAGCTAATAAGCCCGATATTGGGACCTTCCGGCGTTTCAATAGGACATAAACGACCATAATGGGTATAATGCACATCACGGACCTCAAAACCAGCCCGCTCCCTGGTTAGGCCACCCGGCCCCAAAGACGAAATGCGCCGTTTATGGGTAATCTCCGATAACGGATTGGTCTGATCCATAAATTGAGACAGCTGGCTGGTGCCGAAAAAGGCATTAAGCACCGACGTGACGATCCGGGAGTTGATCAGATCCTGGGGGGTGAGACTTTCAGCTTCACGGGTACTCATCCGCTCCCGGATGGTGCGCTGCATACGACTGAGAGCGATGGTAAATTGATTGGACTGCTGCTCCCCTACGGTACGAACACGACGATTCCCCAGATGGTCAATGTCATCAGGGCCTCGCTCACCTTTACGCATGCTCACCAAGTAACGGAGAGCCTCTACGAAATCTTCCCGGATCAACACCGGTGTCTCAATGGAAGCGTGAAGGTTGAACTTCTTGTTGATACGGTAGCGTCCCACCTGCCCAAGATCATATTTCTTAGAAGAGAAGAACATCCGTTCAACGAATTTTTGGGCCACATCAATGCTGGGAGCCTCGCCTGCCCGCAGATCACGATAGAACCGGGCCAGGGCTTCCCCCTGATTTGTGGTAGGATCCTTCTTGATGGTATTCAGGACCATCTCCGCGTCTAGTTCCTTGTCCTGGCTCAAAACCGATATCGCCGACACCCCGGACTTTCGTAGTAGGGTATGATCCTCCTTGGTTAATTCCTTCTCCGCTTCCGCCACTACTTCGCCGGTTTCAGTATTCACCACATCAGCGGCCAGAATACGCCCGGCTAGTTTGGCGGCAGTAGTTTTGTTAAGGGATAGTTCTTCAATTAAGCCAAAGGCCCGAAAAATATCCTCATTGGTGGCATATCCAATGGCCCGCAACAGCAGGGTAGCGGGGAACTTCCGCCGCCGGTCAATAATGGCATAGAGGCAGTCATAAATATCGGTGGTGAAATCCACCCAGGAACCCCGGAAGGGAATGATCCGCGCTTGGTAAATACTGGTGCCGTTGGGATGCTTGCTCTCCTCAAAGAAGACCCCCGGGGACCGCTGCAGCTGACTGACAATAATTCGTTCAGCACCATTGATGACGAACGTTCCCCGTTCGGTCATATACGGAATATTGCCGAAAAAGACATCCTGTTCGATACTCTGGGCATAGACCGACTTATCCTCCTCATCGGTGATATGCAGAATCAGACGAACCCGGAGCGGGACAGTATAGCTGACCCCACGATCCAGACACTCCCGAACCGCATATTTGGGTTTCCCCAGATAGTAACTGACATATTCCAGCACATAGTTGCCGTGACTATCCTCGACCGGGAACATGCTATGGAATACTTCCTCCAGACCCTTGACCTCCCGCTTTTCCGGGGAAACCTTTTCCTGGAGGAACTCTTCGAACGAGGAGGTTTGAATCGCCAACAGGTCCGGAAAATCCGCAGCTGAACTAATCCGGGTAAAAGAGTGTCGCTTCGCGACGGACTTTGGATTCACAATCAAGGTAAATCCTCCTTCTATAGACCGTGTCTACGGGGAAAGTGAACTGCTAGCAGGGAAATGGGTATCCGCGTCAACTGGCTACTTCAGCTCGACTTTTGCGCCAGCCTCTTCGAGTTTGGACTTGATGTTCTCGGCCTCTCCCTTGGAGACCCCGTCCTTCACTGTGTTCGGGGCGTTGTCTACCAGCGCTTTAGCCTCTTTCAAGCCCAGGCCAGTGATTTCACGCACTACTTTGATAACATTGATCTTCTTTTCGCCGATTTCAGCGAGCACCACGTTGAACTCACTTTTTGCCTCCTCAGGTGCCACTGCAACATCAGTGGAACCGGTGGTAGCAGCGACGACCGGTGTGGCCGCCATTACGCCAAACTTCTCCTCAATGTCCTTGATCAAGGCCGCAACCTCCAGCATGTTAGCCGATTCCAAATATCCTAAGACATCTTCACGCGTAATCGTAGCCATTAATTGTATATCTCCTTACTTTAAGCACTTTTTCGTTCTTTAAGACTGGACAGGGTCCATACCAGCTGGATAATCACACCATTTAGGGTCGAGACTAAACGCGATATGGGCTGCTGTAAGACCGCCACCAGTTGCCCTATCAGAACCTCTTTAGCTGGCAAATCTGCCAGCTCTTCGGCTGTGGTGGCCGGCAACAGTTGACCATCTAGAATCATACCGGTAATGGTCGGAATATCCCGGTTGTGGGTACTGAATTCACGTAGAATTCTGGCCGGCGCAGCGGGATCGTCATAGCTGAACGCTAGCGCCGTTTGCCCCGGCATAAAATTGGTGATCTCACCAATCCCAGCCTCCTGGGCTGCGAGGCGGGAAAGGGTCTTTTTCACCACAATATATTCGATGTTATGTTGTCTCAGTCGGGCCCGCAGCTCGGTAGCCTCGGGTGCTGACAACCCACGAAAGTCTGTAAAGTAAATTGCAGCTGCGGAGCGCATCCTGGCTGAAAGGCCTTCAATAATGGCTATTTTTCGGGGCGTGGGCATGCTCTATCGGTACCCTCTATACAAAGGCTGATTTATCTAGTTTGATCCCGGGACCCATTGTGGAAGATAAGGTCAGCTTTTTCAGATAGGTCCCTTTAGCCGCCGCCGGCTTGGCTCGGATAATCGCCTCCATCAGAGCATTCAGATTATCCCCGAGTTGCTCTGCCGAGAAAGAAAGCTTACCTACTGCGGCATGAATGATGCCGAACTTGTCTACCCGAAACTCAATTTTGCCCGCTTTTAGCTCCTTCACTGCCTTAGCAATGTCATTAGTAACAGTACCCGCTTTAGGGCTGGGCATGAGCTTGCGGGGCCCGAGAATGGAGCCCAACTTGCCTACATCCCGCATCATGTCCGGTATAGCTACCACGGCATCGAACTCCAACCAGCCTCCCTTTATCTTTTCAATCAGATCTTCCGCGCCAACGTAGTCGGCCCCGGCTTCCTGCGCTTCCATTACCTGCTCGCCCTTGGCGAACACCAGTATCCGCACTGCTTTGCCTGTGCCGTGTGGCAGGCTTACCGTTCCTCGGACCATTTGATCGGCATGACGCGGGTCTACCCCCAAATTAATGGCCAGCTCCACACTCTGGTCGAATTTGGCCGGGACGCCGTCCTTGAGCAGCTTAAGGGCTTCCACCAACTCATAGTGTTGGTTGCGATCAATTTTCCCAAGGGCATTCCGGTAGGCTTTGCTGCGCTTCACCAGCTAGTCCTCCACAACGATACCCATGCTACGGGCGGTACCTGCAATCATCTTCACCGCCGCCTCCTCGGTCCCAGCATTCAAGTCCGGCAGCTTGATCCGGGCAATTTCCCGAATCTGCTGCATGGTTACCATGCCCACCTTCTCCCGGTTGGGTTCCCCTGAGCCCTTCTCAGCCTTAGCTGCCTTGAGCAGGAGAATCGATGCAGGAGGTGTTTTGGTTGCAAAACTGAAAGACCGATCGGCATAGACGGTGATTTCCACCGGAATGATCATCCCCATCTGATCCTGGGTCTTGGCGTTATAAGCCTTGCAGAACTCCATAATATTAACGCCGTGCTGGCCCAGGGCGGGGCCCACCGGCGGCGCTGGTGAGGCCTGACCAGCCGGTAATTGCAATTTGATAAAACCGATGATTTTCTTGGCCACGGAATAAACCCGCGTTACTTCTCCAGCTCAACCTGGAGAAAATCCAGTTCAACTGGCGTAGGTCGCCCGAAAATTGAGACGGTTACCTTGACTTTCTGCTTGTCATCATTGACCTCTTCCACAAACCCGGTGAAGTCCACAAAGGGGCCATCAATCACTTTGATGGGATCACCTACCTTATACTTGTGGGCCATCACTTCGCGGCCCTCCTTACCCTGGACTTCACCCAGGATGCGACTGATTTCCTCGTCCCGTAGGGGAATCGGCTCACCCTTAGGACCGACGAAACTGATCACCCCCGGAACGTTCTCAACGAGAAAGCGGACCTCTTTAGTAAGGTGCAGGTTGGCCAGGATATAGCCCGGAAAGAAGACCTTGTTGCGGACTCTCTTTTTCCCCTCGCGCATCTCCACCACGTTCTCCGAGGGGACCAGAATTTCGCCAATCTGATCCCGCAGACCAGCTTCTTCAGATTCATATAGCAAGGCCTCCCGGGTCTTTTTTTCCTTACCGGAAATGACCCGGAGCGAATACCACTCCATCGCTGCAGGGACTTTACTGTAAGCTGCCATAACCGTTATAAGATGAAAGACACAACTCGAGACAGACTAAAATCAACCATGAACAAGAAAATCACCAGGATCAAGGACAAAACCAGCACAACCGCCGTTGAGCCCCTCAGCTCACCCATGGTAGGCCAGGAGACTTTTTTCATCTCGAACTCGACCCCTTTCAGAAACTCCCGGATCCGTTTAATCATCTATTGCTACTCATCCTCCGGGAGAATGTGCTCACCCATCTGTCCGCTTAACCAATGAGCAGGTGAGGCAGGAATCGAACCCGCAACCGCCGGTTTTGGAGACCGGTGCTCTACCAATTGAGCTACTCACCTAAGAGCAACAGGGCTATTTGGTTTCCCGATGGACCGTGTGTGTTCGGCACCAGCGGCAATATTTACGATACTCCAGGCGTTCAGGCTGTGACCGTCGATTCTTCGTTGTGGTATAACGAGAACGCCTGCATTCTACACATTCCAGAATAACCAGGTCTCGCTTGCTATTACCCATGACAGGATAACTACGCCACCACCTGGGTGACGACGCCGGCGCCTACAGTGTGGCCACCTTCGCGAATGGCGAAGCGCAATTCCTTATCCATGGCGATGGGGGTGATCAATTCCACTTCCATGTTCACATTG
>JBGVTM010000278.1 GCA_041862535.1 Candidatus Neomarinimicrobiota bacterium
GTGATGGTGACCATATCCCCGGCCTTCACCAGCGAATCGGAATAGGATAGCACATAGCCAGGAGGGGTATTATCCAACAGCAGCTCAGTTCTCCCGGTTGTGTTCCCCGCAGTCAGAGCGTTGCCCGCCAAGTCCCGGGCAGTGATGCTCACCGTCACCAGTCCATCATTCCCCGCCGGCATGATAGCATCGTAGCTCCAGACCGCCGGAGCGGCCGTCGCAGTCATCGCTGCCGGTAGGGTCGTATTCACCGCGTAGGCGATACTAATCTGGGGTGAGGCTGTTGCCGCTTCATTAACCGTCAGGGTTATGGTTACAGTGTCACCTTGATTGGCTAGAGTGTCACTGTAGGTGATGGCTGCGGTGGGGGGTGTCTCATCAACGGAAAGGGAGCTGTCGCTAAGGCTGTAGGTAGTGGTATTTCCCGCCACATCGGTTAGAATGGACTTGAATGTAAGGACGTCCCCATCCGAAAAACCGGTCAGCTCCTCCACACCGATGGCGGTAACCTCGGTATCTGCCACCGCAACAGTCTTGGATCCCGACGTAACGTTGGCTTGGGTGATGGGAATGAGCGGGCCTAAACTTTCGAAACTGCCATCAGCCTCAGCCTGGGGCTGCACAGTGCCCCCGCTCAGGGACAAATCGCTGACCACCAGCGGTACCACTACGGAGATGCCTGTGTTGGTCCGGTTCCAGTAGCCGGTAACCACAGTACCCCCCGTTGGTACCACCGCACCTGTTTTGAATGCGGCCGGCGGGATTTGATCTATCAGGATAATACTACTGCTGGGAGAGCCGGTGGTACTATTCCCGGCCGCGTCAGAAATCACCGCCCGCACTGTAACGGTAGAGTCATCGTCAAAACCCGTGAGTCCCTTGAAGACTCCGGCTGCAATACTCAGCACCTTGCCTTTCCCGGTATCGGCCACGGCGATGGTATAGGCGGAACCCAAAACTTCGTAACTGCCACTCCCTACTTTGGCCTCCAGCTGAATACTACCACCGATAAGCCGCGTACTGGTATCGACCGGAATGGTGACCTTTACTCCCGTATTGGTGGCATTCCAATAGCCAGTGACTACGGTACCGCCGCTGGCCACCACCGTCCCAACAGTGAAATCCACCGGCGGATCGTCGTTATCCAGAATAGAGTACGTATGGGTACTCATGGTCCCCAGCTGGGCATTGACCGCGTTTGAAAGTGCCAGGGTAATCGTTTCGTCATCTTCGACTAATTGGTCATCGATGATGACCGCTTTGATATTGACCAGGGTAGTACCCGGCGGAAAGGTGAGCTTGCCGCCAGCCAGGGTGTAATCTGTACCACCACCCGTGGCTGTGCCACCGGTAATGGCATAGTCCACCGTAATCGTCAGCTCCGAAGCCGCAGAGAGCACTACCGGCAAATTGACCGGGCTGTTACCTTCGTCACCGGAGGATCCAAAAGCGGTGAAGCCAACGGTAGGGGCATCATCATCGTCATTAATAGTATAAGTGTGAATGGACTTGGAACCCAGGGTAGCATCAATGGGATTTGATAAGGTTATAATAACCGTTTCATTCGGCTCATCAAAGATGTCGTCAATAACATCTAAGGAAACAGTAGTAGAGGTTTGGCCTGAATAGATAGTGGCCCTGCCCGATTCCAGAGTATAGTCCACCCCACCGGTGGCGGTTCCCCCCGTAACGGCATAGTCGACCGTGGCAGTTACCGCAGAGGCTGTTGACAGCACGATCTGAATACTCGCCGGGGTGGACACCTCATCCCCTCCGGAGATGGACAAAGCGAACTGAATGACCGGCGGAGAATCTTCGTTGACAATGGTATAAGTAAACACCGAGTCGGCACCGAGCGTCGCATTTACCGGATTTGAGAGTGCAATCCTGATCGTCTCATCACTCTCGTAAATCGCATCCTCGTTGATGATTATTGAAAGGATGGTATCCGTTTTCCCCAGGTTTCCGGTAATGGTGGCGGTTCCGGGATTAAGGATATAATCCGTACCTCCCAGGGCAGTACCCGCTATGGAATAATCCACCGAGGCCGTCAAACCGGAAGCCGCTGACAACTGAATAGTAGGTGTCACCGTACCCGCATTTTCGTCATTACTGCCACTGGTAGTCGTGAATTTGATAGTTGGCGGCTCATCATCATCATTAATCGTATAGGTATGCGTCCGCTGACTGCCAAAACCAGCCTTGACGGCGTAGGTCAGAGAGATCACTATGGTCTCATCATTCTCGTAAAGGGCATCCGGAATGATAGTAGCTGAGAAACTTCCGGAGACCTGGCCAGCATTGATCACTACCGTGTCACTGGGTAAGGTATAGTCCACACCTCCGCCGGTGGCGGTCCCCCCGGTTACTGAATAAACTACCTTAACGGCAAAGGCCGACGTATCCGACAATACCAGGTTGAAGCTGGGCGCGGTACTTACCTCATCGGCGTTGGAGCTCGGTAGGGAAAAGGCCACGTTCGGAGGCGGGTCATCATCAATAATGGTATAGGTCATGGTGTCCTGACTACCGGTCACGGCGTTGGTCGGTGTCTGGGAGAGGGCTATCACGATGGTTTCATCCGGCTCGTCCGTGTCATCCGCTATGTTCACCGTGAAGGGAACCGATTTATTAAGACTGCCGGCCGCAATCACCGCCGTGCCGGTTGACAGTGTATAATCCGTCCCATTGATAGCCGTACCACCCACAACGCTATAGCCGACCGACACCGGCAGACCTGACTTCGTAGAGAGCTTGACCTCGAAACTGTGATTCTGGACGCCCTCGCTGCCGTCATCTTCCGCCAGGGTAAATTGAACCGTCGGTGGCGAATCGTTGTCCATAATCGTATACGTGTGGGTCTTCTTGGATTCGTTAATAACGGCGTTGACCGGATTTTGAAGTCGCAGGGTAAAGGTCTCGTTACTTTCATCGAGGTTATCATCAGTTATGGAGGCCTGAACATCCTCGAAGGTTTCGCCCGCCTCAAGCGTCACCGTTCCGGTTGTCGTCAGGTCGCTCTGTCCCACGAACAGGTCGTAGTCCACGCCATCCGCACTCGCTGTCCCCCCGCTTATCACGACATAGTCCACCTTCACCTGTCGGCCGGAAACGGCATCAATCTCGATCCGGAACGTGGCCGGTGAGGTATTCTCTGCCCCGGAACTGCTGGTCGAGTTGAAGGAAATATTCGGCTCGAGATCATCGTCAAGAATCGTTAAAGTGTAGATCCGTTGTCCCAGGTCAATCTCCGCGTCAACGGCACTTGCAAGCGTAATGACGATGGTCTCATTACTCTCGTCGAGGGCATCTTCCTTTATCGGGACGTTGATGGCAGCGTCCAGGTTCCCGGCGTTTATGGTCACCGATCCATCCGACGCCAGGTTGTGGTCCACATTCCCGCCCGAGGCGGTCCCCCCGACAGTGTAACTGATGACGGCATCCTCACCGGAAATCTCCGTCAGTGAAACCGGAATGGCGATGGTGGTGTCGTGCTCCGAGATCGAGGAGGCGGTAGGATCAAAGCGTACTGTGGGCTCCGAATCACTCTCCGCGATCTTCAGGGTATGCGTTGCCGTGGGGATTATCGGCTGGGCATTAACCGGGGTGGAAATGCTGATGATGATCGTTTCCTCGTGTTCGAACAAGTCATCATCTACGATAGTCACCGGAAAATTGGCCGTCAGGTTATTGGCCGGGATCGTGAATTGACCGGACGGCGGAGACTTAATATAATCGGTTCCACCACCGGTTGCCGTACCATCGCTTACCACGTAATTGACGGACGTGGGTAATCCTGATTCTACGGGCGTCAGCCGCAGCTGGACGTTCGCGGTGCCGATCGATTCATTCACCGTACTACCTGACAGTGAGAACTGGATCGTCGGCGCGGGATCGTTGTTGGTGATAATGAGATAATGATCTCGATATGCACCATACCCGCCAACTGAGGGATTGCTCAGGGTGAGCTGTACGGTTTCATCACCTTCATAGTTTGGATCGTCAGTAATCGAAACGGTTACATACTGGGTGCTGGGCCCGATGAATGTCAGCGAGCTGGGGCTTCTAGTGTAATCGACGTTCTGTTGTGCATTGCCCCCGACCAGTATTTCTACAGTAAGAGCAGCGGTTGCCGTGACGGCCACCTGGACAGCGCCAGCAGATTCACTATAGGTACTGGAGTCGTCATCGAAGGATACGGTCTGGGCGAAGAGCAGCCCACTGCCGAGCAGAAAAAAAATAGGAGCGATAAATAATGTGCGGTAACGGGTCGTAAACATTATGAAATCAGCTTATAGGCCCATACCTGATTGCAGCAGTCCGTTTAAAAGCTATTATATAGGTAATATACAAGCAAAATAACCCAACAGTTAAACTAAAACTTTAATAAATAGAAAGCAGTGATCTGGATCAATTGATAGGTACCATACCGGCCGCCATCAGCAGGATCAAGGCCCTGAGTATACATTTACCTTAGAAGCGATAGCCGAGGCTGCCCCCTACATCCAGCCAGTAGGCGGCCCCTGACAGAGTAGCTTCTTGGACATAGATGAGTCGCGATTCAATGGTGAGATCAATAAAGCGGATGAACGGGATGGTGTAGCCTCCTCCGAAGAGCAGCCCGCCTCGTACATCGCTGCCGGATGCAAACATGCCGCCCCCGGCCGAAACCTTCAAAGGCCCCAGCGGAAAACGCATCATAGCCAGCAGCGCCACGCCGCTGAATTCGCCGCCCCGCGGGTGCTGGTTCTCGAAACTGAAAGTAGCAACCTCCAAGGCGTAAGAGGGGGCTAAAGGACCGGCGCCCACCTTCCGGGGCAGATCCAGGGTGACGCGGTAGTCGATATACGAATGCCAGAAGGGATCGAAGCCGAGTCCAGCCATAAAGGGGGATGCCACCGATAACTTCGCTGTATAACCACGTATAACGCGGGGCTCCCTGATCTTCTTCTGCTCTATCTCCTGGAGTTCAACCTCCCCGGCCTGATCGTCTGCCAGCTCCAGGTCGTCTACCCCCTCCTCCGGCTCTATATCTTCTAAAAACTCTTCATCAAGGGTTTCATCGAAACCCTCGTCGTCGTAATAGACATCTTCTTCAAGATAACCACCCTCATCTTCGTAATAATAATCCTCCTCGCCCCCGTAACCTGTGTCTTCCTCAAAGTAGCCCTCATCAGAATATTCGTCGTAATATTCCCCTTCGTAGTACTCGTCATACTCGCCCCAGTCGTAATCAATCGTATCTTCTGGGGCGTATTCTTGTTGAGCCTTGGCAAGATTAAATGGAAAGGCCAGGAGGGTCAATATCCCCAGCCCGGCCATACCCCGGGCGCCGAAATTCTTGATCATGATTAGTGCGTGTGCCAGATTCATTTTCATCATCCTTCCGCCGTCTGAGGGTAATAAAAGAAGACCGAGACGGACATTTTTACTAAATGTAGCCATCTATTTCGGCAAGTAAAGACTTTTTTCTTTTCTAGAAGCCACACCTGTGATCGATTGTAATCAACAATCAGAATAATCAAATATACATTTTGAAGGGGGAAGGCAAGTCCACAGTTTCCGACAATTAAGGGCAGCGACTGTATCTTATAACTGTATCTCATAAGAGTATCTATTTATAGGAAATGATATTGACAAATTAGTGAAAGAGCGGTAAAATTTAAATAAGGATATTAAGAGTAAATTATCTTATTATTATGTTTTCACGGAGTGCAGCTCATGCCTTGCAGGTGATGAGCTACCTTACCCGCAACTCTCAGCGCCAACCTCTGAAACTCGAGCAGGTATCACTCGACACTGGTATCCCTAGACATGCTGTCGTCAAGGTTGTGCAGGCGATGCACAAACAACACCTGCTATCAACCAGCCGGGGATCGCATGGAGGAGTTACTCTGGCAAAACCACCTGGTTCAGTCATACTTAGTGAAATCGTCTGCGCTATCGACGGCCCCCCCGACGATTGCCCCGTTAGCACAGGAATGGTACCCTGCCAACCCAAACCCGACTGCTGCATTTTCCAGCAATGGAAGCGAATAGCCCATCAGGTGCACACCCTCCAGGCATGCCAAGATTTGGCGAGCTTCGCCAACCAGAATATTCCCATCGACTTCTACAACTGAACCGCTGGGCAAAGCCTGCCGTCGCTGACTACGCCGAGCACGAAGCCTGAGAGGTTCATTCCTCGGGATTTCTGTTCACGCCAAGCCAACTTACCGTTGGTCGACCCGGCCGCCCGGATCAAGACTAGAAAGACCTGTCGCGAACCCGGTGTAAATAACGAACAAATTTGAGCTTGTTATCCGTAATTATCTAAATTCTGGCCGCTCATGAAGACACCATCTCACCACGAAGCCCTTTCCTCTAAAACACCGGCTATTTCAGCCTGGCTGGTTCTCGTGTTGCTGATGGGCACTTTCGTGCATGCCGCCAAGCCGGAGGCTGTCCTCCGGGGACTATTCGTATACCCGCGCAGCGATTTGAGCTCCGCCGAATCATTGGTATGGCAGGGACAGCTCAATGTGCGCCAGCAGGTCGACAGCCGGGTCAGCTGGAACCTACTGGGGGATATCACATCCAGGACCCTCACCCGGGCGGACGGGCTACGCATTTACTCAGGATATATCCAGCTCAAATTAACCCCGATCTGGGAAATCACTCTCGGGCGGCAAGTCCAATGGAACTCTATGCACACCACCCGGTTGGATGGAGTGGCCCTTAATCGGCAGAAAGGCATCTTCCGCGCTCGCCGGCAGCTAACCTTGTATGTCGGCGTTACACCCCAATCCGAAATTCGCACCGACTATGGTGATGCCGGTACCGCTGTAGCCGGAGGTATTCTGCGGCGCACCACCGGTCCAACTCACTATACCGTCCAGTTCTGGACCAACCAAATGGAGGGCGAGCAGCAGATTTATGTCGGTGGCTCCCTGAGGCGACGATTCGGGTCGCGCATCACGCAGGTGTCCGATCTGGCCGTGAAGGTCCTCCAACCGGCGGTTGAAACCATCCGACTTCGAACCCAGGTGCGCTTATCGCCAACGTATGCTACCTATATCCAGTACCGTTACTCCGGACATCTCACCGCCTCTCCCTACCCCTGGTACGACGAAGTCCTCGCTCCCCGGCATGCCATCTCCGCTGGAGTGCACCTACGCCCGCTGAACGGAATACAACTGCATACGGGGTTCGTCCAGCAGTTGGGGGACAATCAAGGTCATTATATGACCGCCCAACTGGCCCTGGGCGGACTGCAGTTCTCCTGGCATGCTCATACCCAGACCTCATATGGTGGCCAATACTTGATGCTTGGCGGGCAGCACACCATGGGGCAGAAAATAAAACTGGGTGGTAGCATTGGCACAAGCACTTACACCCTGTTCGATGATCATTCCCCGGCGGTGGAAGACCTGGATGTTGAAAAGGAAGAGCAATCCGCACTGGCAGCCACTTTCTGGGTTCAGGGGTACGGCGGACGACGCCTCGGCTATCGCCTTTTCGCCCAGTACACCCGGAACCGCTTCTTTAAACAAGACGGCCGTATCGGATTGCACGTGAGCTATGTGTTATAGTCTTCTCATAGCCCTGTTGCTGACCTCTATGGGGCCGGCTGACGCCCGGCCAGATGCACAGCAAACTCCCGATCGTATCATTTTCTCCCATATCCTGCACATTAAAGACCTGGGTCTGGAATGCGGCCAGTGTCACGAAGGCGTAGCAACCAGCATTCAGTTGACCCATGCCCTGCTGCCGGTTATGGACCAATGCCTGGCCTGCCATGATGGTGACACGGCCCCGCAAGAGTGTGCCGTCTGCCATACTCAGCCTGATGATCCCACGACTTACACCTGGCAGCCTACCGCTGGATTACTGTTTCCTCATCAGCCCCATATTGAGTCAGCCACTGCCTGCAACCACTGTCATCCCGGGGTTGCTGTCGCCGAGGCCCTGGCCCCCCGTACTCCACCGAAGATGGGCCTTTGCATGAGCTGCCACTCTACACCCCTCACAGACGCCGGCTGCTACAACTGCCACGCCTCGCTAAAGGACAAATTGCCTGCCAGCCACGATACCGACTGGGCCAAAACTCACGGGCTGTTCATTCACAGCTCGACCGACAATGACTGCGCCACCTGTCACCAGCAAACCGACTGCGAGATATGCCATGCCCAGGCTCAACTGGAAAAGAAAGTGCATCCCGCCAATTATGAGTTCCTTCACGCTGGAGAATTCCTTGGCTTTGAAAAAGAGTGCCGCACCTGCCATGCGATGCCCCAGGAGTGCATGGGTTGCCACCTTGCCAAAATGATCATGCCCTTGAGCCACAATAGCATCCAATGGGTGAACGAGACCATCGGTGGCTTTCACATCCAGGAAGCCCTGGACAAACCGGATTACTGCCTTGCCTGCCATGAACCGGCCAGCGATATAACCTGCCAGAAGTGCCATGGTAAGAAATAACCACTTACCTATCGCTGGTCTCACGGCCTTGCTATTCTTCTTCTATTGGGGATGCACGGAAATTGAGGAAGACGTTTCACCCCATCCTGAGGGATGGGCCGCCCTCCCGAATCCAGCCCACAGCCCTAAGGTCAGCGCGGCAGGATTCGAGGGCTGTACACCATGTCATGGGACGAACCTCGACGGCGGCTCGTCTGGCCTAGCCTGCAGCAGTGATAATTGCCATGCCAACGGCGCGGCTATACCACATACCGAGGGGTGGGCCTCGCCTGGCGGGATCTTTCACGGGGATTGGGTCCGGGTCGTGGGGATCAACCCGTGTTCAAAATGCCACGGTGAGGATCTCAGCGGCGGCTTTACCGATGTGCCCTGCGGTAGGTGTCACCCCAGCGGCGGCACAAACACGCCTGGTTTTACCAGGAGCTGCAGGACGAATTGCCCCGCTACAAGGCAGGCGAAATTAACTACCAAGCCCCTTCACACCTCGCTCAACAGGCCCTCAAGGATCTCCCCGATCAAGACTAGGCCAATTGACCCGGTCTTCCCTCCACAAACAGGCCAGGAAACAGTAGGAATTTAGGACGCCTCTGTCGTAATTTTAGAAGCCTGTCACGCATATATTGTGGACTGGTCTTTGACACAGCAAATACAGCCACTTTATCACCTTACACCCACGCTAGCTTCGGAGGTTACCCATGGATCCAGCCAAATTGATTCTTGATGGTAAGGAATATGAACTGCCCGTCATTGTCGGTACCGAAAAGGAAGTCGGAATCGATATCACCAAACTGAGAGCCACCACCGGAGCCATAACCGCCGACTCCGGCTACGGCAATACAGGCTCCTGCCTCAGCACCATCACTTTCATCAATGGCGAAAAGGGTATCTTGCGGTATCGGGGATATCCCATCGAGGAGATCGCTAAAAGCGCCTCTTTCATTGAGGTCATCCACCTGTTGGTCTACGGGCACCTGCCCAACAAGCAGGAGCTCAAAGAGTTCACGGACCAGTTGACTAGCCACAGACGGCTCCCTGAAGGCATGAAACCGTTCTTTGATGCCTTCCCAACCACCGCTCATCCCATGGCGGTGTTTGCAGCGACGATCTCTGCGCTTTCGACCTTCTACCCTGAGGCCAAGGATGAGGAGGAGGTCAACCTGAACGTCATCAGGTTGCTGGCTAAGCAGCCGGCCTTAGCTGCCTATGCTTACAAGCACTCCGTCGGCCAGCCCTACGTTGATCCCAGGGACGACCTGAGCTATACGCAGGACTTTCTGCACATGATGTTCGCCGTTCCCCCCGAGCCCTACGAGGTACCCGAGGTGTTGAACGAGGCCCTCAATCTGCTCCTCATGCTGCACGCGGACCACGAGCAGAACTGTAGCGCCTCCACCGTGCGCATGGTGGGCAGCAGCCAGGCCAGCCTATATGCCTCCATCTCTGCTGGGGTGGGCGCCCTCTCGGGTCCGCTGCACGGCGGCGCCAACCAGCGGGTGATCGAAATGCTGGAAATGATCCGGGACGACGGCATGAACTTCAAGAAGTACACCGACATGGCCAAGGACAAGTCGTCCGGTTTCCGGCTGATGGGCTTCGGCCACCGGGTGTATAAGTACTTCGATCCCCGGGCAACAATCCTGAAGGAAGTCGCTGCCAGGGTGCTCGAGGGACTCGGCATCGAAGACCCGCTTCTGGAAATCGCCAAGAACCTGGAGAAAATCGCCA
>JBGVTM010000279.1 GCA_041862535.1 Candidatus Neomarinimicrobiota bacterium
CAGATCTTTGTTCAGCTGCCGCTGGATGAGCCGGATAGTGCTGAGCAGCTGGGAGAGCCCCTCCAGGGCGTAATACTCGCACTGGATCGGAATGAGTACCGAGTCGGCCGCTGTCAGGCCATTCACGGTGAGCAGTCCCAGTGACGGCGGACAGTCGATGAAAATGTATTCATACTCACGGGTCATTTCGCTCAGGGCCCTCTTGAGAATGTACTCTCTGGCCAGCATGCCTACCAGCTCTACTTCGGCCCCAACCAGCTGATGGGTGGATGGCATCAGATCCAGGTATTCCAGCTGCGTCCTGACGATAGCCTCATCAAAGGTGGTGTTGTTGGTGAGAATATCGTAGATCGAGCGCTTGAAGGAGCCCATTTCCACCCCCACGCCGCTGGTGGCGTTGGCCTGGGGATCTATATCGACCAGCAACGTGGGTATTTCGCTGGCAGCCAGCCCAGCGGCCAGGTTCACCGCCGTGGTGGTCTTGCCCACCCCGCCCTTCTGGTTAGCAATAGTTATGATTTTAGAGTAATCAAACACGCGCTATTCGCCAGTAATATGACCTTACTTTTGCTGGGAAAGTTTACGTGTTAGGGCTTATCTGGTGCAAGGACGTCAAGCACTTCCTGCCGGCTTTCTCCGACGGACATCGGGGAGTAATATCTTGCTCCGTTTCGGGGGCAAATCTAAATTCGTTCCAATCCTTCACGCGATCAGGCTCTGGTCTAAAATTAAAGGCTACTAAGCAGCCAGCCGCGAAATTTTACATCAGGACTTCCACTCAATATGCTATTGACACTCAAACCACCAAATCCTGACTTTCGCCGCCTGAGCTTCAAGCCCCCGGCACTGCCTGATGCGTAGGCCAGCGATTCTCATCACCGGCGCCAACGGCGAAATCGGCCATGGTCTCATCACCGCCCTGTCCGAAGGACTCTCCTCGGAACCGAAACCGTCCAATAAACACTTCGTGGGCCTGGATATCGAAGAAATGGACCCGGCCATCAAGGAATACCTCTGGGAAAGCATCTCCGGCAACGTTCTGGATCGGACCATCCTGGACCGGATCAACAGTCAGTACGCGTTCTCGGCTATCTACCACCTGGCGGCTTTGCTGAGCACCAGGGCCGAGTTCTCCCCCGCCACCGCCCACCAGGTGAACGTGGATGGTACTCTCAACCTCCTGACCCTGGCGGTGGAACAGGCCCGCAGCCAGGGCCGGCCGGTGAAGTTCTTCTTTCCCAGCTCCATCGCCGTGTACGGGCTGGCCAGCCTGGAGGAGAAAAACCGGGCCGGCACCGTTACGGAGGATCAATACCTCTTCCCCCAGACCATGTACGGCTGCAACAAGCTCTACTGCGAAATGCTGGGTATCTACTACAGCCGGCATTATCAGCGCTTGACCGCGGAGGCCGGCACCGTCCGGGTGGACTTCCGCGCCATTCGCTTTCCCGGCCTGATCAGCGCCGTGACCGTCCCATCCGGGGGCACCTCGGACTACGCCCCGGAAATGCTCCACGCCGCCGCCCAGGGCAAGACCTATGACTGCTTCGTCCGCGAGGATACCACCCTTCCCTTCATGACCATGCCCGACGCCATCCAGGCGATCATCAAGCTCATGGATGCGCCCTGGGAATCCCTCACCCGGCTGGTCTACAACATCCGCGCGTTCAACCCCTCCGCAGCCCAGATGCGCGACCAGGTGCTGGCCGATTTCCCCGACGCCCGTATCGGCTTCGCCGTCAACCAGGCCCGCCAGGCCATGGTGGACAGCTGGCCCTCGGACGTCGACGATTCCGCTGCCCGCAATGACTGGGGCTGGCATCCGACCCATGACTTCGAGGGGGCCTTCGCCGACTACCTGATCCCCCACATCCGCGAACGCTACTGGCTCAAATAGCAAATCCTGGGCCTGATGGGAAAACTCTATCTACAACCCGAAAATCAATCGTTTCTTCCTTGACCTTGAGTTGAGCCTCGCTTATATTTGTACGAAAAATACCAATTGTACTTTTAGTACAGGAGAGAATAAAACGTGAATCGTTTGGCCACTAGTGAACTGCGCGAGGGCCTTGCCGATGCTCTGAATCGGGTCGCCTACCGTGGCGAGCGCATCCTCCTTCAACGTCGCGGCAAAGATGTCGCGGCATTGGTTCCTAAAGAGGACTTGGCCCTGCTGGAGGCCCTGGAAGACCACTCCGACGTTATCGCAACTCTCCAGGCCCTTAATGAACCTGGGGCCATTCCCTGGGAGAAAGTAAAGGAAGAGCTGGGATTATAGTCATCCGTGACCTACCGGATCGAACTGAAGCCCGCTGCTGTACGTGACCTCAAAAACGTTGCCAGGACCGATCAAAAGCGTATTGCCCGCAGGATCAATGCTCTGGCAGCGGACCCTCGCCCGCGCGGGTCACAAAAACTCAAACAGGCGCAAGACCTCCGGCGTATTATTGCCGGGGATTACCGCATCCTCTATCAGATTCAGGATAAGAACTCCCTGGTTGTCATTGCGCGCATCAGGCACCGCCGGGAAGTCTATCAGCAATTATAGCGGCCAATGAAATTGAGAGTCCCGGAAGGACGGGTGACATGGCCGCCCGCCAGGACTGGAACTGGCATCCGACCCATGACTTCGAGGCGGCCTTCGCCTACTACCTGATCCCCCTCATCCGCGAACGCTA
>JBGVTM010000280.1 GCA_041862535.1 Candidatus Neomarinimicrobiota bacterium
CAGCTCCTCCGGGCCTGGGACCTGGGCCGCCAGGCCGGGCTGCATTTCGTCTACGGCGGCAATATTCCCGGCATGGTCCCCGAGCTGGAAAACACCTGCTGCCCTGGCTGCGACACGCCCCTGGTCCGCCGCGTGGGCTATTACATCCTCGACAATCAAATCGCCCCCGACGGCACCTGCCCGCACTGCGGCACCGCCATTCCCGGCGTGTGGGCCTGACAGGGGCCGATTAAGCCGCTTGACACCTGCAAGAATCCCTCCGTAAGCTTAGCCGGATTGTGATCCATCACGATTCGGCGAGAATAGCTGCCTGCGCCACCAGTCAAGGCAGCGGCTGCCGCGAACAAGCCTATCAGGAGTAGTCACTATGTCCAATTATCATGAACCCTTTGAACATTTGCCGGAAGAAGCCCGCGCCTTTCATCGGGCCATTCGAAGCCTGGTCGAAGAGCTCGAGGCGGTGGACTGGTACCATCAGCGCGTCACGCAGACCGAAGACGAGGAACTCAAGGCTATCCTGGCCCACAACCGGGACGAGGAGATGGAACACGCCGCCATGCTCCTGGAATGGCTCCGCCGCAACATGCCCGGCTGGGACGGGGAACTGCGCGATTATCTATTCAAGGACGGTCCCATTGTCCACCACAACATCGAAGAAGAGCTATCCCCAGCTAGCCTATCAGATCTGGGCATCGGTGCCCTGAAACCGAAAGGCTCACCACCGGAGAAAGGAAGGGAATAAGCATGGATTTTCTCAAGCGCTCACTGGCCCCCATCACCGAGGCCGCCTGGGAGGCTATTGACGACGAGGCCCGCCGCGTCCTGAGCATCAACCTCACCGCCCGCCAGGTGGTGGATGTGGCCGGTCCTAAGGGACTGGACTTCGCCGCCGTCTCCCTGGGCCGCCTGGAAGTGCCCGACAAGGAGGCCGCCGCAGGCGTCCGCTACGGCATCCCCCAGGTGCAGCCCCTAGTCGAGCTGCGAGCCTCCTTCGAACTGAATATCTGGGAACTGGACAACATCGAGCGGGGTGCCAAGGACCTGGACCTGTCCAGCCTCACCGAGGCCGCCCGGCGCCTGGCCCACTTTGAAGACCAGACTGTCTACTGTGGCTTTAAGCCCGCTAAGCTCCCCGGCCTGTGTGAAGTCAGCACTCACAAACCGCTGTCAATCACCAACGACGCCAGGACCTACCCGGAACGGGTCAGCCAGGCCATCCTGCTGCTGCGCAACGCCGGTGTGGAAGGCCCCTACGCCCTGGTCCTGGGAGATGCCCCCTACCTGGCCCTGACCGCCGCCGGCCCCAACTACCCGCTGCTAAAAACAGTGGAACACCTCCTAGATGGACCGGTCATCCACACTGCCGTTCTGAAAGGCGGGTTTCTGGTTTCCACCCGCGGCGGCGACCTGGAACTCACTCTCGGCCAGGACCTGGCCATCGGCTACGAGACCCACGACACCAAGACGGTGCGCCTCTACCTGACCGAGTCCTTCACCTTCCAGGTATTGACGCCCGAGGCGGCGGTCTGCCTGGATTTAAAGGAGAAATAGAGCTCCCGGCCTACTGATTTAATCACCGCCGGATGCCATTAAATTCACCTCGCAGCAACTAACCCGCGAGGTGAACCATGTATAGCCGTACCCTCCAAGGCAGCGTCCGAAACCTGACCCTGGACAGCACCCTGCTCAAGGGCAACCCACTGGGCGATCCCCACGTCCGCACTTTCCCGGTCTACCTGCCGCCGGTGTACGACCACGGCAACGCGCGCTACCCGGTGATCTACGCCCTGGCGGGCTTCACCGGGACGGGTCTGAACATGGCCGGCTTCTCGGTCTGGGAGGAGAACCTCCCCGAGCAGCTGGACGGCCTGATCGTCAACAGCGGCTGCCCGCCCGCTATCCTGGTCATGCCCGACTGCTTCACCCGCCTGGGGGGCAGCCAGTACGTCAATTCCAGCGCCACCGGCCCCTACGAGGACTACCTCATCACCGAGGTTATCCCCTTCATTGACGGCCAGCTGCGCACAGTGTCAGACCGGGAGCACCGGGGTGTCACCGGCAAGTCCAGCGGCGGCTACGGCGCCCTCACAATGGCTATGAAGCACCCCGACACCTTCGCCGCGGCTGCCTGCCACAGCGGCGACATGTACTTCGAGTACTGCTACCTGCGGGAATTCCCCAAGGCGGTGGATGCACTCATTCAATATGGTGGCGTGGAGGGCTTCCTAAAGGAATTCGCCGGAGCGGTCAAGAAAGGCCCGCTCATCCCAACCCTGAACATTCTGGCCATGGCGGCGGCCTACTCGCCGGATGGGGAGGACTACTGGCTGCCTTTTACCCTGCCGAGCGGGGAGCTGGTGCCCGAAATCTGGGAGCGCTGGCTGGCACACGATCCCGTGCGCATGGTTGAGCGTGGGAACCATGCGGAGGCGCTGCGGCGTCTCAAACTGCTTTACCTCGACGCCGGCGAAAAGGACGAGTTCGCCCTCCACCTGGGCGCGCGCATATTCGTGGAGCGCCTGAAAGACCTGGAGATCCCCTACCACTACGAGGAATTTTCGGACGGGCACTTCGGGATCAACTACCGGTACAAGACCAGCCTGGAACTGCTGGCTAAGGCGCTGACTGGAAACCCTTGATCCCCTCCCTGCCCAAAGCGACACCCACCTGGTTACGCCGGCCCGCACCCGCAGCATCAAGCTGCTACTGTTAAGGTAGGCCGTACCGCCGCTGCGCCCTTATCGGAATCCGCAGTTGCCCTTAGCCTAGCCCTGAGTCCTGACTTTACGTCGGGATCGAAGGGGAGCAGGATTCATTGCTCGCCCATAGGGCAACCCCTCGCAACTAGAGCTTGACTCATAGCACCCCCAACCGGTAAGCTAGCGCGCTTTTCGAAATGCGAATCACAGTGAATTAGGCACAACAGACTGATGGTCGAGAAAGCTAAAGACGGATATGCCATAGTGGACTTCGCCGGTAAGCAGTTCCGGGTAGAGGCGGGCCAGGAGCTCAAGGTCCCCCATACTGATGGTGAGGCTGGCGCCAACCTGCAGCTGGAGCGGGTGCTGCTGCTCCATGACGGCGGCACTACCCTTTTCGGCCAGCCGACGGTAGCCGGGGCCGCGGTGGACGCCACCATCCTGGGGCACGGCCGGGACCGGAAAATCACCGTCTTCAAGTTCCGCCGCCGCAAGGGCTACCGCAAAAAGACCGGTCACCGGCAGGATTACAGCCTTCTGCGCATCAACGCCATCAACCTGGTCCAGGCCAGCCCCGCCGCCGAAGCCCCGACTGAAGAGGTGCCCACCCAACCCGCACCCAAGAAGCCCGCCGGGAAGGCCGCCGCACCGAAGAAGACCACCACTGTGAAAAAGACAGCTGTGACCAGGAAAACGACTACCACTAAAAAGTCAGCAGGCGCAAAAAAAGCGACCACCAGCGGTAAGTCGGCCGCAGCTAAAAAGACTGCCGCCAAACCGGCCTCCAAGAAGAAAACCGGCGGCAGCTAAAAACGAAACTTTGAACTAGAAACCTGAAACTCATAACTAGTAACTTATAACCATGGCACACAAGAAAGGCGTAGGCAGTTCCAAAAACGGACGCGACAGCCTCAGCAAGCGACTGGGGGTCAAGCGCTTTGGCGGCCAGTTGGTGACCGCCGGCTCCATCCTGGTACGCCAGCGAGGCACCAAATTTCATCCCGGCCGGAACGTAGGCCTGGGAGGTGACGATACCCTCTTCTCAAAAATCGATGGCGTTGTTAAATTCGAGCGTAAAGGGCGAATGAAAAAGCTCGTTTCCGTATATCCGCCCACATGACTGAACTAATCCTATGATCATGCCCCGCAGGCTACCCTCCGACCCCCCATCCCCCTGGCCTGTGGGGTTACTTATTTCCAACCAAAGGAGTACCCTATGAAAATCACCGTCGTAGGTGCCGGACACGTCGGCGCCACCACCTCCCAGCGACTGGCCCAGCACCAACTGGGTGAGGAAGTCATCCTGGTCGATATTGTGGAAGGTATCCCCCAGGGTAAGGCCCTGGATATGTACGAATCAACTCCCGTCCTCGGCTCCGATACCAGACTCATCGGGACCAACGATTACAAAGACGCCGCCGGTTCGTTCATTACCGTCATCACCGCCGGCCAGCCCCGGACACCGGGCATGAGCCGCGATGACCTGCTCATGGCCAACCACAAAATCGTCAGCGAGGTCACCAAACAGGTGATGAAACACTCTCCCGATACCATCCTCATCGTGGTGACCAACCCCCTGGACGTCATGTGCAGCGTCGCCTATGCCAACAGCGGGCTGCCCTCCCACAAGGTCATCGGCATGGCCGGCATCCTGGACTCCACCCGTTTCCGCTCCTTCATTGCCATGGAGCTGAATGTCTCGGTTAAAGATGTCCAGGCGCTGGTGCTGGGCGGCCACGGCGATTCCATGGTGCCCCTGGTCCGCTACACCACCGTCGCCGGCATACCCATCAGCGAACTCATTGAGGCCAAGCGCGTCGAAGAGATCGTCCAGCGCACCCGGGACGGCGGCATCGAGATCGTCAATTACCTGAAGACCGGCTCGGCCTACTACGCCCCCGCCGCCGCAGTGGCCGAAATGGTGGAGTCCATGATCAAGAACCAGCGCCGGGTCCTCCCCTGCTCCGCCCTGCTAAACGGCGAGTACGGCGTGGAGGGCATCTTCATGGGCGTGCCTTGCATTCTCGGCAAAAACGGCCTGGAGAAGATCATCGAGCTGGACATCACCGACGACGAAAAGGCGGCCCTGAGGAAGTCGGCCGACCATGTGAAAGGTGTCCTCGACCGCCTCAACCTGTAGTCTGCCGACACCCTACCAAAATCAGGGCGCCCTCCTTTGCTCGTGCAGGGGAGGGCGTCCTGCTTTTACCGCTCAACATCTCTATGCTCTTAAGCGGCAATAGCTTCACGGCCAGTCGCAAGCTTGTGCTGCAGAGGTAAGCTAGTCCCAGCAGCACCGTCATCATACTTCGTCAGGCCTTTGGCGTGAGCTCAGGCGAACGCTCAGTGCGACGACTGAATTGGCTAGCCCTGACGGCTAAGGGCTAAAGGCTAACAGTGTCACCCAGCACACTATATTTTCCTGCCAATCGCGCCACCCGGTTGTAATTTTCCCCGGTTGAAATTTTACCAGACAGTAACTTATTGTTCAGCCGAAATCCATGACAACCAACACCCTACAGGGCCAGTCTAAGCAATTGTGAAGGGCGGAACGTGGACGAGAAAACGGTCGCACTAATCCGATCTGCGCAAGGCGGCGATCAGCACGCGTTCCACCAGTTAGTAGCCATGTATGATGCGAAAATCATGGCCCTGGCACTGCAACTGCTGAAGAACAAGGAAGATGCTGAAGACATTTATCAAGAAGTTTTTATCAAGGTCTGGAAGAGTCTCGGTTCTTTCGAATTCAAGAGCGATTTCTATACCTGGCTCTATCGCATTACATCCAATACCTGCTTCAGCTACCGCAGCGGCCGACATCGGCATCACCTGGACAACATCTCCCTGGAAGAGGGCTACCACGATGCCTACACCGATGAGATTCAGAAGCGCACCGAACAGCAGCAGCATATCATTGATGCCGTGGATGCCCTGCCCCCGAAGCAGAAGACCGTTTTCGTCATGCGCTACTACCAGGGACACAAGATTAAGGACATTGCCACACTCCTGGGTTGCACCCCTGGTACCATCAAGCGGTACCTACACCGGGCAACCCTCAAACTGAGGAAGGATTTGGCGGCTTATGCCTAGACAAGTTCAACGCAACACCGATCTGAGCGAGAAGCGGCTCCGGGAGATCTTCGCCGAGATTAAGCCGGTCTACCGAGTCGATGAGGCGTGGCTGCAGACTCAGCGGGTGAAGCTCAAGGGTGCCATTGCCGTGACCGCAGAGGCTGGCCTGCTGGTGCGTTTCTGGGAGCGGCTCCAGCTGTGGTGGGAGGAACTGCCCTACCTGTGGGCTCCGGCCCGGCCAGCACTGGCGTGGGCGGCCGCCCTCGTCGTGGGCATCCTCATCGGACGCTTTCTCCTGCTCGGCCCCAGCGCCCCCGGCCTGTCCCTCGCCGACGAAGACGTCAGCCGCTTCACCCATCAACAATTGGCTGAACTCATCCGCACCGGCCAGCTGGAGGATATCGACGTGAACCTCTCGGACGATCCCCAGAACCCGGTGGAGCTGAACCTGGTAACCGGCCGGGAGATGACGCTCACCGGTACTGCCGAGCGCGAGGATATCCTGGCCGCCCTGGAGTACGTGTTGGTGAAAGATCCCAATCCCGGCCAGCGCCTCCAGTCGGCCCGCATCCTGGGCGGCACTTCCCAACTGGAAAGCAAGAAGTCCACGCTCATGGCCCTGGTCTCAGCCCTCCTCAGCGATGAAAATGCCGGCGTTCGGCTGTCCATTATCGGAAGCCTGCAGGGTATTCAGTCACCCCTCATCAAGGACGCTCTCATCAAAGTCGTCATGGAGGACGAGAACGAGGGGGTGCGCCTGGCGGCCGTGAAAAACCTGGCCAACTTCCTGGATGACCTCTCGGTACGCTCAGCCCTGCTCCTGGTCTCCCGAATGGACCCCATGGAGAGTGTGCGCTACCAAGCTTACCAGACCCTCTCCCAAGTAACCGAATCATTGGAGGAAGAACGGCTGGATTTACAACCATGATTATAAGACCCCTCATAGCCGCGCTTATCTTCTGTATGTCCCTGACGGGTCAGGACCTGCCTGAGCTGCCCGAATTGCCCAGGCTGCCGGAAATGCCAGCGCTACCGGAAATTCCGGAACTGCCTCAGATCCTCGAACTCCGTGACTACCACGGAAAGATCCAGGGCGTGGTGGTTCACCGCCTGGATGTGAAGCCCCGGGCCACCCTGGTCATGAAAGCCCTCCGGGGAGATGTGATTATGCAGGGCACCGACGTCCATCGAATTGTGATTGAAGAGGAGATCACCGTCAAAACCAAGGATAAGCAGTGGGCCCAGGAAGTCATCGACAAGCTCAAGGGGGAACTGCGTCCCCCCGCTTCCGAAGGTGAGCCCTATATTTTCCAAGTAGGCAAATGGGGGGACCGGGACGTTTCGTTCTACTATAAGGCACGGGTGCCGAAAACTTTTAATGTCATCATCCATTCTTATGGCGGTGATATCGACCTGGCGGAGCTCCAGGGTGACCTGGAGGTCAAGACGGGGGGCGGGGATGTGGCCCTGTCCAACGCCAGCGGCAAAATCATGCTCGGTACAAAGGGCGGTGATATCGACCTGTTCAAAGTGGAGGGTCAGATCGAGCTGGTATCGGAAGGTGGTGACATTGAAGGCCGCCATGTCCAGGGTAAGGCCAAGGTCCGCACCAGCGGCGGCGACATCGATTTTTTCAACAGTAAAGGGAACTATGATTTCAACACCGGCGGTGGCGATATCAGCCTGCAGGATCTGGAAGGGAGTGACATCGAGGCCCGTACTGGCGGCGGCGAAATCAGCGTGCAAAATATTACCGCAGAGCTCAACCTCATGACCGGTGGTGGCGACATTGAGATCGAAAACCTGCGGGGCGGTTTGGGAGCGGCCAGCGGCGGCGGCGACCTCACCCTCCGACGTATAATTGGCGATGCCGTACTATTCACCGGCGCCGGAGACGTCTGGATCAACCGGATAACCGGAGCCGTGCGCACAAAATCCGATAACGGGGATATCGAAGTCCGCGAAATGACCCTGGAGGACCCCGGTAAATCAGAGTCCACCTTCACCGCCAGCCACGGGAATGTATATGTGAACTTCAATACCGAAAAGCCGGTGGATATCACCGCCAGGATCCTGGGGTACTCACCCCACTATGCCATCGACTACATCAACAGTAACGTGAAACTTGAGTATAGCAAAGAAGACGGCAATACCGTGGGGACCTATACAACCGACCAACCGTTCCACCGTATGGTCATCGAGACTACGGAGGGCAAGATCAAAATTAGGAAAGGAGAGGAATAAGCCATGCGTGCGCTATTCTCACCCACCGGCATATTGGTCCTCTTCCTTCTCACCTGGTTACCGGCCCAGGAACAGGCCGAAGGCGAGCAGGCAGTCGAGACCAAAGTAACCCCCTCCGGTGAGGTCAAGATTTTTAACGACCTAGTTATTTCCGAAGGCGAGGTTCGCTCCGGCGCCATCCGGATTATCGGCGGTAACCTCACCGTAGCCGGCAAGGTCACCGGGCGCATTACCGTCCTGGGCGGCGATGTGGAGCTGTTGCCCACTGCCCAGGTAGAGGGTACCATCGTGGCCCTCGGGGGGACTATCCATCGCAGCGAGGAGGCCCAGGTGACCGGCGAGGTCCTGGAGGTCAACCGCGGCAAGATCAGCCTCAGCCGTGAAGAAGCCAAGGATATTTTCGGCTATGACGAGTCTCGCGATAAGCGCATCGAGTGGCGGGCAAAGGATGAAGAACACGAGTGGGAGACTATCGAAGTCGAGGGTGAAAAACCCCTCTGGCAGCCCTACGACCGGCGGCGCATCCAACCCGATTTCGAAATCCCCCCTGACAAAGTCCGCTATAACCGCGCCGAAGGCTTGGCCATCTATGTCCCCTTCCATCCGGATACCGACGATATCCCCGGGTTCCATCTCCAGGGCGTAGTCGGCTACACTTTTGGCGCGAATACGTGGTATGGCCGCCTGGGTCTCGGTGAATACTTCTGGCGGGGACGGATCGGCCTCCTGGTGGAAGGCCATAAAGAAGCCCGCAACGACGACAGTTGGCGGGTCACTCCCAAGGAGAACTCCCTGGGCGCCTTCCTAATTCACAAGGACTGGTACGACTGGTATGAAGCCGAGGGCTGGGGCGGTTCCCTGGTACTGGGCCTGCCCCCCTTGGTCGAACTCAAGGCCCGCTACCGGAACGAGCAACATCGCATTATGGACAATGGCGCTGAATGGAGCCTGTTCAAACAGGATCGACGGTTCCGGCCCGCCTACGATATCAGTGCTGGAAAAGACGTCAACCTGCAGTACCAGCTGTCCCTGGGCCGGCCCGTCGGCTATTTCCCCAGGGGCATCCGGTTCAACCTGTCCTATGCCCACACTCAGACCCTGGCCAACGGCGGCAGCGACTTCGACTATGCCAGGGAAGACGTGACCGGTGAGGCTTTCATTCGCCTCCACACCCGGCTGGGTATCCGGCTCACCGGCCGCACCGGTGCCATCGAGGGCGACAACTACGGCCTGCAGCACCAGGTCCCGTTGGGCGGCCTTGGCTCCGTCCAGGGCTACGACTACAAGTCCATCTTTGCCGACATCGATAACCACTACGCCGTGATTAACGCCATGTTCTCCCTCAGAAAACGCGATGGACTGTTCAGCCTTCACTGGCACTATGGCGCTTCCTGGCAAAGCGACGCCCAACTCTTCACCAGCGACCACTTCGAGTATCCAATTGAGCATGGCTATCATGCGGTGGGACTCAGCGCCAGTGGCGACGATTTCCGGATCGAACTCTTCCGACCGCTCAGAGAGGGCAGGGACTGGGTCTTCTACCTGAGGATTCTCGATTTTTAAGGAGCAAGCCATGAAACGCATTCTCCGGTATTCACCACTTCTCCTATGCTTATCGGTGGCTCTCGCCTGGCCCCGTCCGGAGCCCGGTCGAAGGAACCCGGATGAGCGCACCATCCTGACCATCGACGAAGCCCTGGCCGACAACGTGGAACGGATGGAGGTCAATGTGGAGTTCGGCTTAGGCGAAATCCGTGTCGAGCGGGGCAACCCGGCCAAGGCGGTCACCGGCTATATCCAGTACGATGAAGACTACATCAGTCCCAAAGTTGAATATGAAGTGAAAGGGAACGTGGCCCGCTTCCAATTGACGACCAAAAGCCAGCACCGTGGCTGGGAGGGCATATCGATGCGCGATATGGACTCGCCTGAAAGCGAACTCTATTTCACCACCCGCGTCCCGCTGGAAGTGGACTTTTCCTGCGGCCTGGGTGAGGCCAACCTGGACCTGGGCTACCTGAAGGTAATGGACCTCAAGCTGGACAATGGCCTGGGCGAGACTACCCTCGATTTCTCCACGCCTAACGGGGTGGAGCTGCGCCGGATTGACGTGGATAACGGACTGGGTGAGCTGGTGGCCCATAATCTAGCCAACGCCAAGACCGAACGGCTCAAGTTCGATTGCGGCCTGGGCTCAGCCGAGCTCGACTTCAGCGGCGAAACCCTCAAGGATATGTCCGTGGACGTGAACGTCGGGCTGGGCAGCGTGACCCTGCGGATCCCCCGCGGCTATAACGTGGAGATGGAAGCCGAGGAGAACTTCCTCTCAACCATCGATACCAACGACATGGTCAAAAAGGGCCGCGGCCTGTATCGCAGCGAAAATTATGACCCCTCCCGGCCCACCCTGCGCATTACCGCCTCGGTGGGACTGGGCAGCATCGATATCAATTGGACTGACTGAACCCTGATTGCAGCAGGCGGCTAAAGTAGTGGGGAATCCTTTCTACCGTAGCCGTCTCTTTTTATCCCCCCAGCGAAAGCTCCACCTCAATACCACTGACAGGAAGCTGGAATGCCGCTATCAGGGTACCACGTATTTAAGGATACCCCCGCGATAATCCAGTGCCCAGCCGTGCTCGGCGTCGGTGAAATAAATATCCTGAAAAAACAATCCCTCTTCTTCAGATTGCAGACTCCAGGTGCATCCACCGTCGGTGGTATGAAATATCGTATCGGTGGATGGCAGCTCTGCCCACTGCTTTCCTATCGTCCATCCCGTCAGATTATCAACAAAGTGAATCGACTTAAAATACTGAATGAAAAGAGAATTTTGACAAATCCAGGTATCCCCGCCGTCGGTCGTGTAGAAAATAGCTGTGCTGTCTATCGCTACCTCACTGAATGTTAATGTCGCGATCCAGCCATGCTGCTCATCGGTGAAAAATAGATCGGTGGGCTCGAACGGGTTATATTGCCTTCCGGGACAGGTCAGTTGTAACGGCGCCGAGGTCCATCTGGCACCGCCGTTTGTAGTCTTGAGGAAAGTAAGGCCGGGTAAAACCGCAAATCCTACCTCCTCGTCGATAAACGAAAGGCACTTCGCGCCTCCTGTTGATTCCGAGCGCGTTTGAATATTCCAGGATGCTCCTCCATTTCCCGTTTGTAGAATCTCTCCAAAATTGCTTACCAACCAGCCCGTACATCCATCAGCAAAGTAAATGTCATAGTATATTTTTGCCGTATCATTTTCTATAGATTGTAAGGTCCACGATCTTCCGCCATCGGTCGTGTGGATAATCGTATTGTTGTATCCTGCGGCCC
>JBGVTM010000281.1 GCA_041862535.1 Candidatus Neomarinimicrobiota bacterium
TCCCGGAAGACCTCGGTCGAGTTGCGGTGCTCGCCGGTGCGGGTATTGACGAGGGTGGCGTCGCCTTTCACGCGCCACTTTTCGCCGCAGCGCTGGCAGGCCAGATAGCGCCACCGGATTTCCTCCAACCCGTCGGATGCGCCGCAGTTGGGGCACCGGAAAATGAGCCGGGTGATCTTCTGGGCCGGACGGAAGCTGAGGACCCGCTGCGGGCGGTACCCGGGATTATCCGTAGCCGGATCCCAGCGGATGGCACAGTCCACGGCCTGCGCTACTTCAGTATCCGTCATCTCCGGGGTGAAGCTGAGAGGTGGCCGGAATTCCACATACACCTTCACCGTACGGGGCCAGCTGGCCCACCGCGGTAAGGCCAAATAGCCGTTGTGGATGATCACCGGGTGCACCGGTACTTTCATGACCCGGAACAGTTTTCCGGTAGAGGCCACCGTAGGCAGGGTTATGCCATCCCAGTTGCTCTCCCCCTCCGGCATGACCACGATCATCCTTTTGTCCTTCACCAGGCGCATGACTTCCCGCACCGGTGTGGTCTGAGGCTGAAACTTGCGGGTGGCCACCACACCCAGCTGTTTTAACAGATAGGCCATGAACCCCTGGCGTAGAAATTCATCGGTTACGATCCCGGATAGAGGCTCGCGCTTGATGAAGTAGTTGATCAGGAAGGAGTCATACGTGCCGCTGTGATTGGCGATGATAAAGCAGGGGCCGGAGGCAGGCAGGTGTTCGCGCCCGAGCAATACCGGTCGATGGAGGATACGGATCACGGTCCCGAAGACCAGGCGCATGAAGCGGTAGGCCCAGGGATTGTAGGTGCGTTTTTGCCGCGGACGCATCGGTTTTGTTTTCAGGGACACGTGTGAATTAAGTGCAGTCTATTATCGATCTTAATAACTCGTTGATTTCCCATTATTTCAACATAAGAAAGGCTGTACCTGGTTCCAAGAGCTTCTTTTTTGGAGTCTTGGAGTGAGTGGTTTATGGATGGTAGCAGGTACATCCATTTCGTTCATACCAGTGCTTTAATCAGCCAGATCCCGATGACGATTACGGCTGTTGACTTCAGGGTTTTGCTGACCACGTTGCCGATGACGGTACCGAAAGCCGCTCTGACAGCCTCGGCATCAGTCTTGCCGGAGAATTTTTCACTGATGTAGGCGCCAAGATAAGAACCGGCAAATAGACCAACCAGTGCGCCAAAAGGTATCAATATGCCCACGCCGATGATCGTCCCGGCGATTCCGCCCAGAATAGCGAAGACCACCGAACGCCGGTTTGCTCCGTAGAGCCTGGCGGCCAGCCCACCCATAAAAAACTCTATCACCTCAAGGATGATTGCCAGCGCAAAAAAGAATAGAAGGTGATATACGGTAATGGAGGCAAAATTGGTGGCCAATCCACAGATAAGTGCAAAAATGGACATCAGGAATGTTCCGGGAATTCCAACCCAGGTGACGAGGGCCATCACGATGGTCAGGAGGCTGATGCCGATAATTATCAATATATCCATTGACTTGCGAAGTCAGTTCTGCTCGATATGGGGCAGCTTACGGGTGGAAGGCACGGAACGTTTTCAAAGGGATATGGACTATTGGTATGAAAACTAAGCGCCGTATCTCTTGATTCCAAGTTTCTTCCGCCAGCTCAATGCGATGGGGAAGTGGATGAGCAACACCTGCCTGAGCAGAATATTATACGATACTGCGGCATTCACAGGGAAAGGTTCCATCCCACAAGTCCGGAGCCTAACTTTAATCGTTTTCAACATCCGGCAAAGGGGAAAGCCATGCAGGCCATCATTTTTCTTGCTTCGGTGATAGTATGCTTCCTTGCTGCCCCACAGGAAGCCGAAAAGAAATCTGCCGAGAGACCAACCGAACCTCCGATGCTGCTGGGCGTTGTAGATCGAGCCGAGCTAGGTAAAGAACCCTATAGTAAGTGGTTTGTCAGTGAGTATGAAGCCTACGATTTAGACCGGGCTGTGCTCGACTCATTGAAGGGATTACTTGCGGATATAGATATCGAGATCTTTATGGGCACCTGGTGCAGTGATAGCCGCAGGGAAGTCCCCCGGTTCTACAAGATCCTGGATTCCCTGGGGTTCTCGGATCAGCGGGTCAGGCTGGTTGGGCTGGATCGAGGTAAGGTGAGCCCGGGCCACGAAGAAAAGGGTATGAATATTCACCATGTCCCCACATTCATATTTTATCTCGATCAGGTGGAGATCGGCAGGATCATTGAGACGCCCGTTCAAAGTCTGGAGCAGGATATGAAAGCCATAATAACGGGCGCACCATATATTCCCAATTATTACGAGCTGGAGTAAGACCCGGGCTCTTCGCCATTTTTTCCGATCTCCCACGACCTGGGCTAGGCCCCTTTTTCCGGGCGAGAAAAAGCCCGAACCCTATAGGAGGATCCGGGCGAGAATCAAGCTCCTATCCTGGCGAATTACTGCTGTAGTTTTTTGCGAACCACCTTTCTTTTCTTCACCTGGGCATCCTCCGGATTGTTTTCGTCCACCAGTTTAATTCTCACTGGTTCCTTAACGGCGGTGGTGTCGTCGATCGTGGCCTTGATTTCGATCCGCTCTTTACCCTCATCCTCACTGCGGCTGTAAGTCACGTCGGCATCCAATCCCCAGCTCTCCAGTTCCTCGCGGATAGCCTGCTCAACCTGTGCTTCGGTAAGGTCGGTGATATTGATTTCCACGTCGAAAGTTTTGTGCAGCAGTCCGGTCAGCAGGTTGCCCCGGAACTCATGGTCGATCGGTTCAACCGTTACTAACTGCACGCCTTCGAGGGCTTTAACCTGTCGGGAGAGGGCCTGGTGATCAATTGTGCTCTCGGAGAAGGTAAATAGCATCTCGCTCCGCTCGGCGCCATCGCTAAGCTGGTCGATGGTGACTTCCACATTGGAAAGTGCCTCCCCTGCCTGGGACTTCACTTTTTCCACGATTGTTTGAGGATTACCTTCGGCGGACACTCTCATGGAGTAGCCTATGGTCTTTGAATACTCGGTTGGGACGTTGCAAGCCCCGATGAGCAGCAGGGCGGCGGCGTAGGCTGCGAGGGCGGGCCGGGATAAGAGAACTCTAACCGGCATCGCGAGATTCCCTAACTGTGTCCGAGGCCGGTGCTGGTGAGCCTCGCTGGCAGCTGCCAGCTGGTGGGCCATTTCTTGGAAGGATCGCGAGGGTTTGGCCTGCCGCAGGGACTCGAACGGATCATCTTCCCTGCTAATTCCGGGATCGGGAAAAGTCTGTTGCGACTTCATCGTACATCTCCAGCATGGTTCTTGGTTTAGTGGATTCGCGCAAGCCTGCTATCAGCCACTGCTTCAGTTCTCGTTTGGTTCGAGCCAGGCGGGATTTCACCGCCGATTCACTCTCCAGGTAGAAAGCGGCAATTTCCGTTATAGCGAAGCCGCCAATCTCGAAGAGAAGGATCGTCTCCCGCTTCTTCCGGGGCAGGTGATCCAGGGCGTGAAGCAGCTGATACAATTCCTCTGTCTGTAGTCCAGCCACCGCATCGTGGTGCCGCTCCCACTGAGCGCTATCCCACTCCAGGAAGCGTCGCCAGAAATAGCGCCGGTGGAAAGTTGCCGCTTCCCGGGTGATGATGCGGAATAGCCAGCTTTTAAACTGGCTGTGATCCCTTAGCGAGGGGAATCCTCGGAGAGCCTTGAGAAGCGCCTCCTGGAGGATATCGTCATGGTGATCGGGATTCAGACCGCGGCAGTAACTGGCAGCAGCCTGGTAGTGGGGTTTTAACAGTTGAAGGAATTGTTCGGTGATTTTTTCTTCGGCTTTCATATCCATTGCTTGCGCTTGTCGTATCCTAGTGACGCTCATCGATACCGAAAAGTCGCAATGGAAATGCTCCCAGGGCACCGAATCCGGCAGAGTTCAGCAAGTGTTTCGAACAGCTGTCGCTTAAATCATCTATTTAAGTAGGAACCATCATTTGAAGTTCCTGGGTGGGTTGCCCTACTCATCACTATGCTGCTCGGCTGTAGTGAAGCAGTAAAAAGTATAGCGTTAGGTGCATGCAAGCACGAAGTTGAAAGTGCCGAATGCGACTATGGAATCGCTTATAATTGAAGAACACTTGCCCGGCGTTGAAATTGCGGATAAACTCATCTACCGTAATTTCCTAGTAGCATTAAGTCACGGATTAGTCCAGCTTCGTGACGTAGCGATTATCTAGGATCACCATCAATCATGAAGATAGTTATCATAACGAAGCTAGAGCTATGAGCATCAGTCAAATTGCTAGAACGATCAGTGAGTCAGCCACCCTCAGGCTGAACGAGAGGGCAGCCATACTTCAGGATAAGGGGGATCCGGTTATTCATCTGGGGGGTGGTGAGCCCAAGAGTGCGGCCCCCGTTGACGCCATACTGGCTGCCGCGGGGCTGTTGAATACGGCGGAAATCAGATATACCCCGGCTGATGGCATTCCGGCGATGAAGAAAGCTATCATTCGCTACACCGAGGAACACTACCACCGGCTGGTGGAGCCCGAGAACGTGATTGCCTCGAGCGGCGCCAAGCAGGCCATTATGGTGGCTCTGCAGGCTATCCTGAATCCGCAGGAGGAAGTAGTTTTTCCCTCGCCTTACTGGGTGAGTTATCCCGAGATGGTGAAATTGTGCCAGGCCATTCCGGTGCCGGTCCTGCCCGAAGATGGCACTTTCCACCCCCGAATCCAGGACATCGAGGAGAAGGTGGGTACTTACACCAAGGCTGTGATTATCAACAGCCCCAATAATCCCACCGGTGTGATGTACTCGGAGGAGTTCATTGCCGATATAGTGGACTTCTGTGAGCGCCGCGATTTATACCTCATCATGGATGACATCTACCACCGGCTGATCTTTGATAACCGCAAGCCCATTAATTGCTACAACTATGCTAAAGACCTGAGCGAGAATTCCAAACTGATCGTGGTCAATGGTGTCTCCAAACAATACGCCATGACCGGTTTCAGAATCGGCTGGGCCGTAGCGAATAAAAGGCTCATTGAGGTAATGGCAATTATTCAGGGGCATCAGACTTCCGGGCCGTCGGTGGTGTTGCAGAAGGCGGCAATAGGGGCGCTGGATGGTATCCAATCAAGCGTGGAGAATCTGCGGGTGACCCTGGAGAACAACCGGAATGTCATGATCGATCATTTGAATGCTTTCGATGGGGTGAAGGTCACCAAACCCGACGGCACGTTCTACTGCTTTGCCGATTTCAGCGTTTACAACCGGGACTCCACCGCATTGGCTGAATTTCTGATCGATAAGGTGCAGGTGGTGGCTGTTCCGGGGGTTGAGTTTGGCTTGGAAGGGTACCTCCGGTTGAGTTTTTGTGGCTCGATAAGTGATATCCAGGATGGTGTGGAGCGCATGAAGTGGGCCCTGGACCTGAATTCTCCCAATGGGCTGTATATCGGGGACCGCAAACTGGTGAGGGATTGGACATGAGCAA
>JBGVTM010000282.1 GCA_041862535.1 Candidatus Neomarinimicrobiota bacterium
TCTCCGGCCGGGGACCAAGGACGCAGGAATAAAAAAATACTGCACTCAGCACTAAGTATCGCACCAATAACTCCTTCTACAAAAGGCTTCCAGGTCGAATAGCACTCCTGGAGAACACAGCAGCCCGAGGCTCATTTGGGCTGGAAAACCAGTTCCGGAAAGTCGGTGAAAATACCATCCACACCGATGGACTTCAAGTACTGGATCACCGGCCGGTTATTCACAGTCCACACATTCACCCTCATCCCCCGCCGGTGGGCCCTGGCCACCATCTCCGGCGTGACCACGTCCACACTGGGGTGCAGCAAATCGGGATGCACCAGGTTCACAATATATAGCTTCCGCAGGTACCACGGCGTATCCACATTCCACCAGTTAAGGCCAATGACCAGTGCCGGCTCCAGCCGCCTCACTTTCACCAGCGAAAAGGGATTGAAACTGGAGATGATGGTGCGTTCCACCAGCTGATACCGCCGCACCAACGCCACCACCCGCTCCTCAAAGCCCGGATTGAACCAGCGCCTGGCCTTCAACTCAATGTTGATGAGCACACCCTCAGGTACCAGCTCCAGTACCTCTTCCAGGCGGGGAATCCGGGTTGGGGGATAGTCACCCTGCCATCTGTAGGAGGCATTCAGCCCGGCGATGACCTCGTAGGATGTCTCCCAAACGTACCCGCTGCCCTCGGTGACCCGTTCCAGGTCGTAGTCATGCTTGACGATCAGTTCACCGTCGGACGTTTGCATCACGTCCAGCTCGATGCCGTCCATACCCGCCTCGAAGGCCGCCAAAAAGGATGGCAGGGTATTCTCCGGCGCCCTGGAAGGCACCCCCCGATGGGCCAGGTACAACATTCTTTCCCGGGGATAGAACCGCACCTCGCGCGCTCGCCAGAACCACAGGCGACGGACACACACGGCCATCACCCCACCACCCAGCAGTAAGATCAGCCCCAGGAGTCCGGCGGACACCGAAGGAAATCCTAAGGCTGGAGGATGAGGGTGCTATGAGCGTTTTGCTCTACCGCTTCCCGGCTGAAATCAGCGCTTCGGTACTCACCGGCATTGAACAGCTCCGCCTGATCACGATAATGGCGGCTGAAGGGAGCACCACTCTGGCCGCTGGGGAGCACGGCTAGTGAATGATCCCAATCGCTCAGGTCAATGATGCGGCGGACACTGGCACCGGCAGTTATGGCGAAGGGATTATCGAGACTATATGCTCCGGGATTCACCGTGGCATTGCCCCCCGGGAACGGGAATGGTCCCACGTTGAGGCCCAGCCACCAGTTAAGGAACTTGCCCAGGGTGCCGGCCCCAGCCAGGTCATGGGGATGGGTCAGGGTGTGCACCTTGCCCCAATGCCACTTGGCGATGCGCTTGCCGAGCTCTTCGCTGAGCCGGCTCACCGCTGCCCTAAAAGCCTGGCGGATGATATCATCACGAGTTTCAACTTCAGGCGTATGCAGGTTATCGAACCAGGGCGACTCCCCGCGCTGAAGCAGGTAGGTCACACTGCGATAGGGCAACAATCCCCCGAGCTTAAGATAGTTGGTATAGAAATGGTCACCCGCCTGGTCCATTTCATCCCGGTAGATGGCCGGCACCAGCTCCACGAACCAGGTGTTGAAAATTGCTGCGGGCACTGATTCCGTGGACATGACAAAGTCCCACCGGCGCAGCTGCTCCAGGGCTTCTTTCTCCAGCAGTGTCGGCCCGGCATTACCGGCTTCCTCCGCGCAAGCCGCCAGCAGGAAGGGCAGCACTTCCCGGGCATGGGTGGAGCGATAATCGTTCTGGATAGCCGCGCACGATTCGAGGCTGTGCTCTCGCCGGTCAGCCACGAGCTCAAGGATGCGCTCAATACGCGCCGGCGGCACCCAGTAAGCACTGATGTAATAGGGGAATTCCGGCCCGATGGTTTTGTTATTTGCCGTGGCGATGCAACCTTCGGGTGGATTGTAGCGGTAGGGCATCTCTTCGAAGGGGACGTAGCCCTGCCAGTCCCACTCACCGGAAGCCCCGGGCATGACTAGTAAGCCCGACCCGCCCTTCCTGACAGGCAGGCGCACAAAGGGCCGCCAGCCGATATTGCCCACCCGGTCAGCATAGACCACGTTCTGGCCCGGCACGGTAAACAGGCGGGCCGCCGCACTGAATTCCTCCCAGTTGCGGGCCAGATTCAACTTGATCAGAGCAGCGACTTCGTCGGTGACATCCTGGCCCGTCCAGCGCATGGTCACCGGCTTGTCCGATAGACCAGCAATAGCGTGCCGGTCGTTGATGACCACCCCATGAACCGTCTCCTGTACAATAAGGATCACCGGCTCACCGCCCTTCACCTGAATGGTCTCTTTCCTTTCCGTGAACGGTAGCCATTCGCTGCGGTGCAAGTATCGGCTGGAGTCCCGCGGATTCACCTGCTCTTCGTAAAAGTCGGCATCGTCAGCCATGACATTGGTAAATCCCCAGGCAATATGTTCGTTGTGACCCAGCACCGGCAGAGGCAGGCCGGGCAGGCAGACCCCCCGGGTATTAAAACGGCCGCCGATCAGGTGTATCTCATACCACTTGGCCGGCTGGGTGAAGTCCAGATGGGGATCGTTAGCCAGGATCGGTCGGCCGGTGGTGGTGCGCTCCCCGGATAATACCCAATTGTTGCTGCCACTGAATCCTCCCCCTTCGCCCAGGACCCGCTTAACCTGGTCATGGGCGGCCATTATAGGCTCCGCCAAGGGAGCGAAGGAAGACACCCCGGCCGGGACCACAAAAGGTCTATCGTCCGGATAGGCGGGAATGATATCCCTGGTCATCTCCTCGCCGTACACCTCCATGAGGCGTCCGACGACCATCTCCAGGGCCCAGGACAGGTTGAGTTCATGCCCCATCAGCCGGGCGTAGCCGCAGACGATGGCCGGCTCCCAGGGCAGCGGCTCATGTCCTGCCAGCCGGAATTCCAGCGGCAGGTCATCCACGTGCGTGTCGATGTAGTGATTGATGCCGTCGCAGGCCCACTGCACAATCTGCCTGGTTTCCGGTGCCATCGCCGCCGCCATCTGTTTGCCGATATGGTGGAAACCCCAGGTCCGCAGGTATTTATCGGCGTTCAACAGTCCGGCATTCATCTCGGCCAGACGCCCCCGAACGGCCCGATTGACCAGGTCCATCTGGAACAGGCGCTCGGAAGCCATGACATAACTGGCGGCATAAAAAAGGTCGTGCTCGTTCTCGGCGTAGACGTGGGGCACGGCATATTCGTCAAAGATGACCGTAACCGGCTTTCCCAGGTCCGGCAGGCTGAGTGTTCCAGACCGTATGGGTTCGGGAACGCGCAGCAAAAGATTGGGGTAAAAGACAAATAGCACGATGAGGATCAGAATCAGGAGACCGATCCATTTAAAAAAGTTGCGCATTGTTATACCTATCAGGTATCGGGGGTTCACGGAGGGTGCGCCCTGGGAGTAAAATCCCTGCCAGGCAGCTACTGCAGAGAATTTAGGTGCACGCTGCCGGAAGTAGCAAGGTGTGGCCGTTAATAGCCGGAAGCAGCCCCGACGCCGCTTGGGCAGGTTGGTGTGCTATGCTTCGATTACCACTTTTCGGCGGGGCCGGCCGGATTGTAGCTTCGCGCAGATTACCCGGCCCGGATGCGGCTATTGCCAAACCCAACTGGGTATTGAGAAGGAGTGAAGATGACCGAAGTAGAAGTCCGGCGCGTTGAAGGCACCACCTTCCTGGCCCGGGGACCCTCCAACCACTGGGTGGTCATGGACGCCAGTCGGAAAGATCACGGCCACGATAGCGGCGCCCGACCGGTCGAGCTACTCCTTATGGCCCTGGGGGGCTGCAGCGGTATTGACGTGGAACTCATCCTGCGCAAGATGCGGGTGCAAGTGCGGGATTTGCGCATCCAACTGTCAGGCAAGCGAGCCCGGACGGAACCACGCAAATTCACTCACATTCATGTCGCTTACCACTTCTGGGGTGAGGACCTACCCAGGGAAAAACTGGAACGGGCGGTGAAACTTTCAGAGGAAAAATACTGCTCCGTGACCCACACGATCAACGAATCGGTGGAGATCATTTCAGAGGTGGTGATACATGAAGTCGAAGAACCAGATTAGGCCTTTGATATCAAGAAGGAGCCAGCGGTGACGGAAAAGAATGGTAAATGGGTCTCGGCGGAAGAGGCTGTAAGCCGCATTAAGCCGGGTGACAAAGTCTTTGTGGGCTCGGGTGCCGCGGTGCCCAGGGTGCTGGTACAGGCCATGACGGCCCGGCACGCGGATCTGCGCGAGGTGCAGGTGCACCACATCCTCACGTTGGGTACCACCGAGGAGACGGCGCCCTACACCCTGCCGGGTATGGAGGCGAGCTTCACGCACTATGCCTGGTTCATCGGGCCCAACGTGCGGCAGGCGGTGAACGAAGGTCGGGCCTATTATATTCCGGCCTTCCTGTCGGATGTTCCCCACTTCCTGGCCCAGTTGCCCCCGGATGTCGCGCTGATCCAGGTAAGCCTGCCTGACAACCGGGGCTACTGCAGCCTGGGGGTGTCGGTGGATGTGGTGCGAGCCGCCTACCTGGCCAGCAAGAAAGTGATCGCCGAGGTCAATCCCCGGATGCCGCGGACCTTCGGCTATTCGTTCATCCACGTCCGGCAGATCGAATGCCTGGTGGAAGTGGACTATCCCCTTTATACCTATGAGAGCGAGGAGTTGACCGAGGTCACGCGGAAGATCGGCGAAAATGTGTGCAGCCTGGTAGACGACGGCGCAACCCTGCAGGTGGGCATCGGCGCCATCCCTCAGGCCGCCCTGCAGGGCATGCGCGGGCACAAAGATTTGGGCGTGCACAGCGAGATGATCTCCGACGGCATCATGCAACTGGTCGAGGCCGGGGCTGTCACCAACGGGCGTAAGAACCTGAATCCCGGGAAAACGGTGACCAGCTTCATGATCGGTACGCGCAGGTTGTACGACTGGGCCAATGATAATCCCATCGTCGAGATGCGTCCCTGCGAGTACACCAATGACCCCTTCAACATCGCGCGCAACGACAAGGTGACGGCCATCAATTCGGCCCTCTCCGTGGACCTGAAAGGGCAGGTCTGCGCGGACAGTCTGGGCAAGCGCTTTTACAGCGGCATCGGCGGGCAGGTGGACTTCATCCGCGGCGCCTCCCGCTCCAAAGGAGGCAAACCTATTATCGCCCTGCCCTCCACCGCGAAGGCCGGAGATCAGGTTATATCCCGCATTGCGCCCTACCTCGAGCACGGCGCGGGAGTGGTCACCAGCGAGGGCGACGTGCACTACGTCGTCACCGAGTACGGCAATGCCATTCTCAGCGGCAAGGCCGTAGGCGAGCGGGCCGATCAGCTCATCAGCATCGCCCACCCCGATTTCCGGGAGGAGCTCTATCGCTACGCCCGGGAGAGCGGGTTTACACTGAGGAAATTGTTCTAGTTAAGAAGAGATCTAACCGCAAAGACGCCAAGGATCAGTTCCGAGTTTATAGTTCCTAGTTATCTGTTTTATTTATACTTAGGTGCTTTGCCGATTAATTAATTTTATAAGCCCAGCGCGCCGAGCAGCTGATCAGCATCGCCCACCCTGATTTCCGTGATGAACTCTATCGCTACGCCCGGGAGAGCGGGTTTACGGTGAAGAGGGTGTTTTAGAACGGTCCTTAAGCCGTATCGCCTTGGGTGGGTTCGCCATCCTCAAGGGAGAACTCGATTCCCCCGAATCTCTTCACGACAACATTGTAGATTGCCGCGAACAATGCCACCAGAAGATAAGCTATCAACGGCATGAGAATCAGGTAGAGCACGGCAGCAAGCGGGGCATATTCTCTCTCATGTGGCTCGCCGAACAGACTGATCATGATAAACACAAATACTGCGAGTGGAACCGCCAGACCCACATAAGTGATGGCAATCACCTTACTGGTCTGGTGAATGGAGATTCTTGTGATCTGCTTCATCATCTGGTAATCCTCCTATCTGAATGGGATTAGGGCGGGCTACTTTACCAGGATCACCGGTCCGTAGGCTTTAAGAACCGTGTTCCCCGGCTTGGTGCCTTTCAAGAACGCCTTGAGGGGATTCATCCTGGACTTGCCCATGATGATGATGTGGTCAGTGGCGGCCATTCGGGTGA
>JBGVTM010000283.1 GCA_041862535.1 Candidatus Neomarinimicrobiota bacterium
CAACCGGGTTCCCCGGTGCCCACGAGTGAGGAATTAGTGTTCCCGGATGAGAACAAAGTATCCGCCAGCAAGAGGGGTCTTCCCACCCAGACACCAGACTTCGTGCCGTGGCGGGAAGAACAACTTCCGAAGCAGGCAGTATCTGGCATTGGTCACCGACGTGTCATCAAGAAGGACAATGTGCACCGCGGCACACCGGTAAAGATCACGCATGAGATATCACTGGAGCCTGAGCCGGAACCTAAGGCCAGGAGAATCGAGGTCAGCCCGATTATGGATGGAGATACCGTTGTGGGACTAAGCATCGTTTGTGGGTGTGGTGCGACGCATGAGGTACGCTTTGAATACGGTGATGAACAGTGAGTGGACCTCTGGAAGATAAAGAGCCGGACTCCGCCGGCACCAGCCTGATAGATATTCAGATACTTGACGGCGGATTCGCAGCTGCTCTCTTCGTTTCTGAGGATTCCGAAACCTTTCCATCCCTCAAACAGGTGCACCTTGCTATTGAAAATGCCGGCGTTATCCACGGTATCGATGATGGTGTGGTAGAGAAGCTCATCGAAGAAAAGATCAGAGGTAAGCCGGTAGTTTTTGCTAAAGGCAAATCACCAAAAGCAGGGAGTAGTTCGAGGCTAATCTGGCACGGCAATTCTCCGGCTGGGGCGTCACCGCTAGATGTCACTGAGGCCCTTTCCAATCCCGGTCGAGATCTGTCCTTATTTATGGCCGTTGAAAAAGGGCAGCAGATTCTCTCCAAGCTGGCAGCCACAGAAGGGGAAGGCGGTACCAATGTCTTTGGCCAGTCCATCACGCTGCCCGGGGCCGATATTCCCGTTCCTGGAGGTGACGGCACCGCTCTCTCTAAAGATGGGCTGACATTGCTGGCGAGCAAATCGGGTATTGCTACCTGGCTGGGGGACAGAATATCGGTCACGGACGTTCACCATGTCGATGGGAGTGTCGATTTCGGGACAGGCAACCTCAAGATTGAGGGATCGGTTCACATTGAGAAAGATGTGCGCTCAGGTTTCAGAGTGGAGGCCATCGGAGATATCTACATTGGCGGCAATATTGAAGGTGCGGAAGTTTATTCGCGTGGTGGTAGCGTTGTAGTGCGTAACGGCATTATCGGCCAGGGTCGGGCCAGGGTTCTGGCGGGTCGTGATATCGTGGCCGGGTTCATTCAGGATGCCACTATCGGAGCCAAGCTGGACGTAGAGGTCAAGCGTTACGTTCTAAATAGCGCCGTCACCGCCGGGCGCTACATCAGGGCCGTCACCAACAAGGGTACCGTTCGGGGGGGTATCCTCTTCGCTGAGAAAAGGATTGATGTCCGCACTGCGGGCTCGGAGAGCCGCATTGCTACGGAGCTGAAGGTTGGTTACACTCCCCCAATGAACCTCTCCCGGGCGCGATACCAGCTGCGCCACGATCAGCGGCGCAACCGCATGGAATTGGCCTATGTTCAAAAACGGCTCGCTTTCCTGAAGCTCCTGAAAGAACGCATGGGGCAACTAAAAGACGATAAGGAAGTGCAGTTGGCAGAATTGGAACGAAAGGAGAGTTTCCTGCTCAGTCGATACCGCCAACAAAGCACCAAAGAGGCACAGTTGATAAAACAGGCCAAAGCTCCGGAAGAGGAGAAACCCGAGGCTGAGACTATCCGGGTTCATGATACCATTTACCCCAATGTCTCCGTAGCTATAGGTGATGTAAACCTGGAGATGGATAAGGAGCGACACAACGTGCTCTTTTTCCGCGCTGGGGACCGGCTGGCCTTCGGGCCGCTGCGCCAGGCACTTGAAAAGAAATCGTGACGCGGGGATGGGTACAAATTGCCCAGAGGGGCCGCCCTTGATGCCCTCCGCCGGGGCGGGGCCGCGATAATCGGGGGGGAAGCATGGCAGCTAGCATCCTGGTGGTCGATGACGAAAAGTATATCGTTGAAGCTGTTACTCAGCACCTGCAGGCGAGCGGGTATGAGGTAGAGGGCCTGATGGATTCGGCCAAGGCGCTTGAAACGGTCCAAAATGAGGATTTCGACCTGGTCCTCCTCGACTTGCGCATGCCGGAAGTATCTGGAATGGAAATTGCCAGGGCAGTGCATGCCAAGAGCACTGATACCAAGCTTATCATTCTGACCGGTTATGCCACCCTGGATTCGGCCATCGAATCGGTCAGTCTCGACGTTTATGCTTACCTGAACAAGCCCTTTGAACTGCGCGAGCTGGGCCGAATAGTGGACCGGGCGCTGACAGCGCAGCGGGTGCAGCGGGAAAATGAAGCCCTGCAAGTGCGGATCAGCAAAATGCTCAAGGACGTTTCCACCCTCTACGAGGTCACTCGCTTTCTTTATGATACCGACGACTGCGAAATCACCATGGAGTTTGTGCTGGACACCCTCTCCATTGGACTGGGAATCACTCATAGTTGCCTGATACTGAAAGACGAGGACCAGGGCTGTCTTGTCGGTAAGACTAATTTTCCTGCCGGATCAACCCTGGCTGAACGGGTGACCGCCTGCTCGTGGAATTTCCTGGATACGGCGGTCTCTCCTGATGAGCAGACCCTTCTGGATTTCGAAGGGAAGCCATCCGAATTTCCGATAGAACTCTCCACACCGGATGAGCCTTTGGCAGGCATTGTATTTACACCTATTCGTTACCGCGAGCTATTGTTGGGATTTCTGGTAGTGTTCCTCCCGGTCAACATGCCGGAGTTTTCAGAAGACCAGCGAATGCTCTTGCGAATCCTAGCCCTCCAGGTTGCACCGCAAGTGTACCAATGCCGCGTGATGCAGTCTACAGCCGGGATTGATGCCCCCTGGCACTCAGAAGCACAAAGGATCTTCAGCAGGCAGGTAAACGCCCACGAAGCATCTGATGAGTGCATCGGGGTGAACCTGCTGCGATTCATAACTCCGAGAACATTGGCCTCCCAAAAGGAGATGAAATCCTTTCACCAGCGTTGTTCAGATTTACTCCGCAAACATGAGCCCAAGGCCGACATCCACTGGCTGGTTGCCGATACTGCCCTGGCGTTCTTTCCGGGGGCCAACCAGGTCCAATCGGAGATCACTTGCATGGCTTTCGCGGAGGACTTCCGTAAGTCAGAGCTAGCCGAGCTCCAGGCTGAGGGTGTCGCCGAGTTGTTCTATGCTTCCGCGTCCTGGCCGCAGAATGCTCCCAATCCCGCAGAATTCCTGAACAAGGTCTGGGCCCGTCTATTACATCAAATCCATCAACATGTACACCAACAATACACAGTCAAGCCGCGTGATGAGTGAGGAATTTAAATGGCCTGATGCCTTCCGGTCCGTTCTCATCGTCGATGCGGACGAGCTGGTCCTGAAAACCCTTACGCTCCAACTCCAGGACCGGGGCTGGGAGGTCCTTTCCACTCAAAGTTCTGCTGAGGCATTAGAAATCTTTCGCGATCATCCCACTGCCGTTGCTGTGGTCGCTATCGACCTGTCTGATATGGATGGGATGGAGTTGGCCAAGGTTATGCGGCAGCAAGTTCCAAACCTCATCGTCATTCTCATGACCGGCTATCCCACATTAAGTACCGCTATCGAAGGGCTCCGCCACACAGCTTATGATTATCTGGTCAAACCTTTCCGGATCGAGCAGTTAATGATGGGGATCGAACGGGCCCGGAGGGAATTTAGACTGATTCAGGAAAATCGGGAGCTGAAGCATACCATTGAAGAATTGCAGGCTGAGCTCGAGCGGATGGCCCAGCCGCCGGAGCCCGGCGTAGAAGAACCCGTAGGGACTGGCGCGGAAGAGGAGCTACCCCTGCGTTCGACACCTTTCGCGGGCCGTCCAAGTGCAATACCAGGCGCTGGTTCCGGCGCGATAGCCAGCTACGAGCGACAAATCCGGCCCACAACACCAGAAGCTCCCGAAGAGGAGCAGACCGACCAGCCTGAGGCATCAGATGAAGAAGGAGAGCAGCCCCAACCAGGTGAGCAATAAACTCGATCAGCAGGGTTCCCTGGAGGACCTCATTCAGCAATTCCGCATGGCTGCGGCTGAGGTTCAGTCGGCCTATCACCAGCTGGAACAGGAATTGCTTACACCGGTGCAAGAGACCTGGGAGCCCACGCCGGCCCCCACCGGTCTGGCGCTTCCCAATCTGGCACCACTCTACCTCATGGGTACCCTGGTAGGCGGGTTATCCAAAGCATCCTTGGTTATAAATCAGGCTCTGGAGGTGGTTTCCGCCAACAGCGAAGCCCAGAAGGATTTTAGCCTTGGGGAAGCCGCTTCGCTGAAAGAGGTCCTGGCCCCGGCATCAGTGGCGACCCTCCAGAAGCTCGTTGATGAGGCTACATCGTGCGCCGCCGTTGAGCTCAGGGTAAAAGATGGCAGCCCCGCCGGCGTCTATGATTGCATTTACCTGGATAATCCAGTTGAGAAAGGCCGGCTGCTATTGCTGGTAGTCCAGGAGCTGGAACTTGATCACCTACGAGAGGTGGAAGACCAGATCCTGAAAAACCTGACCGGTACCCTGGTCCACGAGATCCGCACCCCCCTGACATCCATGCAGGGATTTGCCGAACTGCTCCTCCAGGTGCAGCATCTAGACCCTCAGGAGAGCAATAAACTCAACATCATCAGGAGCGGAATTGAGCGCCTGAGCCTGCTGGCCTCTGCACTGGGCACTGTTTTTCACGAGACTCTGGAACCCCACTGGATTAAAATCGATTTATTCCCATTCCTGCAGCACTATGCGGCAGAATACATTTCGAATAATTCGCTGCCGGAGGGTCTCATCAACCTGGTAGATAGCTCCGATAATCTTCAGGTTGTGAGCGATCCGGAGCTGCTTAAGATGGCTCTGGAGCAAGTCCTCGACAATGCGGTTGAGGCATTGGAGCGGCCGGATGACGGCGCCATTCAGATTGAGCTGCGAACTGACGGTAAGGAAGCGACTATTGCCGTCCAGGACCGCGGCCCGAAGCTGGTGAACCTAGATGGATCAGACTGGTGGGTGCCGTTTTTTACCACCAAGTCGGGCCATCTTGGGTTAGGGCTGGTACGGGTGCGCCGCATTGCGGAGGCCCTGGGTGGTCGGGCTGAAGTCAATCCTAATGAAGAACAGGGGGTAGAAGTTGGCCTCACTCTGCCGGCATAGTATGCCGGGGAAAGTTGGTATGGAGCTTTATTCCCGTTTGGGGACCACACCGGTTGCAGTAGAGCCGTACTCGAGACCCAGCACAGAAACGGAGACGCGTGGAGGTAACTGCTTGTGAAGAAGCAAGGGACTGATTCCCGCTGCATTCTGGTTGTCGATGATGACAACTATATCCGACTCTTTCTGAAGGAGACCCTTGAGGGCAAGGGCTATCGCGTGGAGCTAGCTAATGATGGCGAAGAGGCCCTGGCGAAGATTAAGTCATCGCCGCCGGATCTAGTGCTTACTGATCTGAAGATGCCCAAGAAAGACGGACTGGAGCTCCTCCGGGACGTCAACCAGCTCGATCAGTCCTTGGGGGTAATTATCATCACTGCCTATGGTACGGTGGAAACCGCGGTGAAGGCGATGAAGGACGGTGCCTTTGATTACCTCACCAAACCCTTTTCCATCACGGAGATTGAATCCCGTTTGAAGCGGTTTTTTGAGCTGAACACTCTCAGGAAAGAAAACCGGGATCTGAGGAACAGGCTCAAGGCCCAAGAAGTGCGATCGGAGATGGTGGGCCAGAGTCCTGAGATTTTTAATGTCCTGGAGATTGTAGATATGGTGAGCCAGAGTGACGCCCCTGTCTTCATTCAGGGTGAAAGTGGCACGGGGAAGGAGTTAGTAGCAAACGCGGTTCACAAGTGCAGTGATCGGGCTGATAATCCTTTTTTGCAGCTGAACTGTGCCGCCATCCCTGAAAATCTCATTGAAAGCACCCTGTTCGGCCACGTGCAGGGGTCTTTCACGGGGGCCAGTAAAACCACCCGAGGCATATTTGAAGAGGCCGATAGCGGAACGCTGCTGTTAGACGAAGTGAGTGAAATTCCTCTCGGCCTGCAATCGAAGCTGCTTCGGGTTCTGCAGGATCAGCGGTTCACCAAAGTCGGCAGTCACAAACCAATTGAGGTGGATGTGCGCATCGTGGCTACGTCCAATCGGAATATTGGCGAGATGGTGAAGGAAGGCACCTTTCGCGAGGATCTGTTCTATCGGTTGAACGTAGTCCCCATTTTCGTGCCACCACTGCGGGAACGGCCCGGTGACATCCCCCTCCTCCTGGACCATTTTGTAACCTATTTCTGTCAGAAGTACGGTCGGCCCAAGAAGGAGCTTTCGGCGGATACCCTCCGCCGGCTGGAGCTTTATGATTGGCCCGGCAACGTCCGGGAGCTGAAAAACAACACCGAGCGAGCAATTCTCTTTGCCGAGTCCTCACCCAAGCTGGTTCTAGAGCATTTCTTTCCTGCTGAAGGCAACAGCCGCAATCGGGGTACGCTCCCCTTTGGAGGCGGAAGTACCCTGGCCGAGGTGGAAAAACAGGCTATTCTAGCCACGCTGGAGAAAACGGGCCAGAATCGAACCCAGGCCGCCCGGATCCTGGCTATTTCGGTAAAAACCTTGCGCAATAAACTGAAGTTATATGGTCTCGATAGCTCCGCTTCCAGGTGATATGGTCTGCCATTGCCCCCTGCGGTCAGGTGGACGCTACCCACCCGTCGCTGGTAGCCCGGGCGGTAAAAATTGCCTTACGCCCGGTAACTTTTCTCCCCATATCAAATCCCGGATTGGGGCACCCCCTTTAGCAATCTTTCCGCTCCCCTCAACTTTAGGGGGGGATTCCCTGAGCCGGGTTTGGCACGACTCTTGTTGCTTTCTCGATTGACATGAGGCAAGAGGACTGTCTGCCATGAAAATTTTTGAGAATCAGCCTGCGGTCCTGTTGAAGCGTTCGCTGGATCTGCTGATGCGGCATCATCGCAACATTGCGGAGAACGTGTCGAACCTCAACGCCGTCGGCTATGAACGGAAGCCCACTCGTTTCCTGGATGCGCTATCGGAAGCTCAACGCCGGAGTATACTGCGCACCAGCGATCCCCGTCATATTATCCCGGACCCGGCGGAGATAGAGCCGCCGGAATGGGAGCGGGGACCGGTGGGGATCACCCGGGAAATGGCTGACCTCGCGCAAAATCAGATCCGGTATGATTTCTCTACGCGGGCCATGCGGCGCAAGTTCGAGGATTTGACCAAGGCTATCACGGGCCGTATCCGCTGATTCTTGAAGGGAAAATGCAATGAAGATTCAAGGTTTGTTCACTGTTTTCGGTCATGTAGCCAGAGGTTTGACCAGCGAGCTGGCCCGTTTGGAAACCGTCTCGGAAAACATTTCCAACGCCAACCAGGTGGCTGCGGACGGCGAGCCCCTTTATCACCGCAAATCGGTGGATCCGCGGCCGCGGAAGGAGCCCTTCCGGTCATTTTTAAGGGAGAAAACGCTGAGCTTGAGGCGTACCAGTCGTTCCCATCTGCCGGGGATCGGCGAACGCACCGGCTGGTACGGTGAGCCCTGGCCCGAGGTAAAGACGATTGAGCACCCCAATGAGCGCTTGATTTATGACCCGACCCACCCCAAGGCCAATGCCCAGGGGTATGTACGCACACCGGACATCAATGTGGTCCAGGAAATGATGGAAATGATCACCTCCACGCGGTCGTATGAGGCCAACACCACCGTGCTCAACGCCGCCAAGCAGGTGGCCAAGCGAACCCTGGAGCTCTGAGCGGCGAATGGAGATTAAGCACACACTGTTGCAGGGATTGCTCCAGACAGTAACCGAGGGCTTGCACCAGCCTCAGCAAGCACCGGGGTCCCAGCTTGCCAGTCCGGTCCCGGACCAGATGGAAGCTTCCCCGGAACTAGCGCTGGATCTCGAACCAGATTACAATCCAGCCCGGTCAGTGGAGACAGAAAATAATTCCAGTATTCTAACTTCCGGTGAGAAGGAAATCATTGAGCTGTTTTTCAATGATCAATCCGGGGTGAATGCAGCCAGCTATGGAGCCCGGCCGCCTAAACCGACAGTTCTCGGAAATTTTGTTGATGTGAAGGGATAAAATGAAGATTCCAGAAAATCCAATGCGTATTGGTCCTAAAAGCCTCCCGGAACCTACCAGTCCTCAGCAGCGAAAGGACAAGCCCGGAGATGTCCGGTTCAGTGACCAGCTGCGAGAGTTGCTATATTCCGTAAATGCCAAGCAGGCCGAAGCCAACGAGGAAGTCAGCAAGGTCGTCACGGGCGAATCGGAGGATCTTCATAACGCTATGATCGCCCTGGAGGAAGCCAGCATCAGCTTCCAGCTAATGTTGGAGATCCGGAATAAGATGCTGGAGGCATATCAGGAAATCAACCGAATGAACATTTAACACAAGCGAGCGGGGTAGTAAGCCATGCCACCGTTTTTACAGCAGATCAGGACCTTTCTGCAGCAATTCAGTGTCGGACAGCGCGTGGCGCTGTTCACCATTTTAATCGCTGTGGTCAGCGCCCTCATCGTCCTATCCTTATGGGCCAACCGGCCCGAATATGCGTTGCTCTACAGTGATCTGGCACCGGAAGATGCCAACCAGATTGTGACCACCCTTCGAGACGATGGGGTTCCGTACCGCCTTGGAGCCAATGGTACGGCGGTGTACGTCCCTGCGGAACAAGTCTCAGAATACCGGCTCACCTTTGCCGCTCAGGGCGTTGTGACCGGCTCCGTGACCGGATTTGAGCTCTTCGATGAGCAGCGAATGGGAATGACGACTTTCATGCAGCGGGTGAACTATCAGCGAGCACTTGAGGGGGAGCTGGTGCGAACCATCAATCAGATGGAGGAGGTGCGACTGAGCAGGGTACATCTAGTGATCCCCGAGAAGAAGTTCTTTGAAGAGGGTGATATGGCTACGGCGTCGGTGGTCCTCCATCTGGAGCCGGGTGCATTTCTCTCTCCCAAGCGGATCAATGGTATTTCGGCGCTGGTAGCTAACAGCGTCCCCGATCTGGATGTAGAAAATGTTTCCATTATAGATGCTACCGGGAAGCTCCTTTCGGAGGTAATCCGGGAAGGTGACGAGGTTCCCATCGGGAGCCGGAACTGGGAAATCCGGCGTTCGGTGGAAGAGGCGCTGCAAAAGAAAGCCCAGGATTTGCTGGATGACGTGCTCGGTCCCGGCCGTTCCGTCGTAAGGGTATCCGCCGACCTCAACTTCGAACAGCTGGAGCGAACCAGGGAGTTCTATGATACTGAAGAGGCGGCCGTATTGAGCGAAGAGCGAAACGTTGAGCAGTATACAGGCACGGATACCTCCGCCCGTAGCATCGAGCAGACCGTTACCAACTATGAGCTGAACAAAACCCTAGAACACTTTGTGGGCAGCTCCGGCGATCTGCGGCACCTGACGGTGGCCGTACTGGTAGATGGTTCCTATCAATTTGGAACCGATGGCGCCGGCGAAGAGCAGGCTACTTATATCCCGCGTACTCAGCAAGAGCTCGACCGGATTCAGGATCTGATAGCCAATGCACTGGGGGTTGATCTTGCCCGGGGTGACCGCTTAACGGTACAGAATCTGCAATTTGATCGCGAGGATGAGCTGGCTGAGCTGGCTTCGATTCGCTCAGTTGAACGGAAAGACTTCTGGAATAAGCTCCTCACCAACGGCGCGATAGGGTTGGCTCTGCTCATTTCCCTCCTACTCCTGTTAAGGATGCTGCGGTCTACCACAGCGACCATCTCCGAGGCTTTAGCGTTGCCGGCCAGGAGAGTAGGTATCCTGATTGGGGGGCCGGAAGAGGTCGGGGCCGTCCCCGGCGCCGCCCCGGCTCTAGAAGCCCGCGGCGAGGTGGAGGTAATCACCGATGAGTTTCTTATGAAGTTGTCTCCCGAAGCCCGGGCACAGCTGGAAGCCCAAGACAGAATGACCCAAGAAGTAACCAAATATATCGAAGAAAATCCTGAAGGTGCCGCCCAGCTCATTCGCATCTGGACCTCCAGAGCGGCCGCACCGCCGGAGGAATAAAATGGCTAGAGATATAACCAAGTCCGATCAGGGAAACCGGTCCGAGGTAGTGAGCAGAAGGAATCGGGGAGCGGCTGCCAGG
>JBGVTM010000284.1 GCA_041862535.1 Candidatus Neomarinimicrobiota bacterium
CCCACCGCTTCTCACCCAGCGCCGCCCAATCCTCAAAGTCAAATGCGGTGATGACCTCCCGCGGCGCGAAGGCTGGCTCCGGGCTCGGCCGGGCAAAGCGCACGTTCCAGGGACACACCGCCTGGCAGATGTCGCAGCCATAGATCCAGCCGTGCAGCCAGCCCGCCTGTTCTCGGCTGAAGCTGCCCCGGTACTCGATAGTCAGATAGGAGATGCACCGGCGGGCGTCGATTTGATACGGGGCGGTGAGGGCGCCGGTGGGGCAGGCCTCCAGGCAGGCAGTGCAGCTGCCGCACAGGTCCTCGTCAAAGGGCGGATCGGGTTCCAACTCCACATCCAGCAGCAGCTCCCCCAGGAACACCCACGAGCCGTAATCGCGGGTGATCAGGTTGGTGTGCTTGCCCTGCCAGCCCAGGCCCGCCCGCTGCGCCCAGACCTTCTCCATTATTGGGGAGGTGTCCACGCAGGCAATCCCCCTGACGCCCGGGTAGGCTTGGGCCACCTCAGCCAGCACGGCTTTCAGGCGCCTTTTCAGCAGCCGGTGGTAGTCGTCGCCCCAGGCGTAGCTGGACCATTTGGGAGCATGCGCGGGACGCTCCGGCGGCGGTGTGTAGTAGTTCATAGCCAGGGACACCACCGTCTTCACCTGGGGGAAATAGACCCGGGGATCGGTCCGTTCCTCCACTCGCCGGGTCAGCCAGGTCATGCTGCCGTGGCGGCCCGCTGCCAGCCACGCGCGCAGGTCCTTCACCTCTCTATCCAGGGTTGACGGCTCCGCAAAGCCCACTTTCTGGAAACCGTGGCGCCGGGCGGCCTCCCGGATGAACACTTTCAGCCGTGCTGACGGGTGTTGGTGCACTGTGGTTTACCGATTGCTAATGGAAAAATGGTAAGGGCACGGCGCGCCGTGCCCCTTCGCGAACCCGCCCTAAACCCGTAACCAGCAACTCTGAACTCGTAACTCGAAGCTGCTTATTGTCGCCACTTCCCCGCCAGATAGCGCTCGGTCCAGTAGAGAGCAATGATGGTCTTCACGTCGGTAATCTTGCCCTGCTCGATCAACTCCAGGGCCTCCTCCAGGGGCAGCTCGAAAGGCTCCACGAATTCATCCGCCTCAGCCTCCGCTTCCGCCCATTGCAGGCCTTGAGCCAGATAGACCACGATCTGTTCGTCACTGTAACCGATGCAAGGGTGGATCAGCCCCAGTCGGACGAGCTTCTGGCAGGTGGCACCGATCTCTTCGGCTAGTTCCCGTCGGGCGGTTTCCGCAGGATCCTCACCGGCGTCCACTTTACCCGCCGGCAGCTCCATCATCACCCGATCCAGGGCGTACCGGAACTGGCGCAGGAAGATTATGCGCCCATCGTCCCGCAAAGGCACCATCACCACCGCGCCGGGATGCCGGATGTACTCCCGGATGGTGGTGGTGCCGTCCGGCAGCTGCACCTCGTCCCGCCGCACCTCCAGCAGCCGCCCCTTGAAAATCGTCTCGCTGGAGAGCGTTTTTTCCGTGAGATGCTTGTCAGGCATAAAGGCGGTAAACCAACCGGATCAGGCCGCCGGAACCAGCCCGGCGTCAGTCAGGCTAAAGGGTCTCCAGCAGCTCCCTGGCCTCGTCCTGCAGGATGGTATCGCTGTCCGACTTTGATGGCAGGCTAATGGCCTGCTCCAGGTTGGCTCGGGCTGCATCCTCCTTGTCCAGCTCCAGCTGCGTCTTGCCCAGCCACAGGAAGTGGCGCACGTCATCGGGGGCCAGCTTGGCGGCACTGGTGAAGTACTTCTCGGCTTCCTCAAATGACGCCTTGGGCGGCGTGGCGTAAACAATGGAGGCTATGGTTCGCTCAAACCAGTTCAGGTCCGCCAAGGTGTAGTGCCACCGCCCCATCACGTGCTGCCAGGAATCGTTATCCGGGTCCAGATCGATGGCCTTCAGGGTGTGCTTTTTGACGTCATAGGAGTTGAGGATTTTCTGCTTGGTGCCTTTAATCTCCCCCACCCGGCCGATCAGGATGCCATACCAGCCCTGAGCGTCGGCGTCCATCGTATCAGCCGCTAAAGCCTGCTTAGAAAATTCAAAACCCGTATGGACCTCTCGCTCAATGACCTCCTCGTCGGTGGTGTTGTCCGAGTTGTTGAAGTGGTGCCGGGCGATGCGCCACAGGTAGCGCACATCGCTCCCATACTCGGCCTTAAGCGGCGCCAGCAGGGCGTAGGCCCCATCGAAGTCGTCGGCATCGTTCAGGTCGTCAATCTGCTGCCAGACGGGGGCTCCTTCATCCTGGGCCTTCAGCCCCGTCGTAACAACAAAAATACCCACCAGGACCAGCAAGCCCAGCGTTTTCTGCACGGGACTCATTATAGTGCTCCTTTTGTTTGCTTCAACTCTGGTTACCAGTAGTATCTAAAAATCATTACGTGATATCTTGTCGGGTACGCCTCAGATGCGATAGCATACAGCCTCTTTTCCGTTTTAGCGCCGGCGATGCCGAAGCGGGCAAAACGAAGATTGAAATCGCTCATTGGAATTTCCTGAAGCCGTTCCTCATCGTTCCAAACCTCAAGATCACCACTCCACGTAGAGGTGCAGATATATCCCTCAGTGGTGAACGCCAACCGATCAAAATATTCAGAGCCGCCGCCGGTCCAGCCAAACTCCCAGTATTTTTCCCTGGCATCCTGGGTATCATATTTAACCGTATACCGTATGGCATTACCACCTAGCGGCGGATTCCAGAGTAATTTGAAATATTTTTCATTAGCCTGATTAACTGAAATCCCCATGATGGTAAACAAATCCCCAGCGATTCCGATCCCGGTGGTATCCACAATAAAGTCTCTGACGACGTTGCCACTGTTATCACAGACGCGCACGAAGAGCTTGAGGAGATCGGAGCTCCCAGTGCGCGAAGCGTAGGTTACGTAGTAATTGCCCTGGGGGTCAACATCATGGACCAGTATAGGTCCTACATCGTTCTCGCCGCCGTATTCCTCCGCTCGCAAGTTGGGGATACCTACTTTTGAGACAAGTTGCAGGTCCAGGGAGTATTTCTGAACGAGGATGGAATTGCCGTCTTCATCGGCTTCATTGAAAGGCGCGAGGATATACAGTTCGTTATCAATTAAGTGAAGACTTTGAACCCCTACAATTTGATCGTAGGAGTCTCTTATCTCCAGTTCCGCTAGCAGCTCACCATCCGGGCTGTATTTCTCTATGAAGCCACCTGCGCCCCAACTCAGGTATATTTCATCCTCACCGGAAACTGCGATAGCTTTTGGTTCCAGACTTCCCTTGCTGATGGTGAAACTGTCCATGAATTCTAGTCCGGCATAGTTGGCGTCAGCGGGATCAAAAGGATTCCCGGTCGGATATTCCAGTTCCTCCACATCCACACATCCCGACAACAAAAGGAGCAGCAGGAGATATCCTGTCCACCGCACCCGCAGGCACTCTCCCCCCATGGCTCAGAACCTCATTTCCAGGCTGGCCAGCGCACCGTTAGGGGCCGGCGCGATACGCAAGGCATACTTTTTCTGCATTTCCTGGTTGTAATGCCGGGCGCTTCGGACGGCATCCAGAACGCCTAATAGGTAAATGGCCGTGGTAGCAGGCATGATAATATTTTGTTGAAGCTCCTGCGTCTCACGATAATTCTCGTTGGCGTTTTCCATTTCCTGACGGTATTTCGCGATGTCCGCGACCCGGTACGATTGCCCGTATTTGTCTTTGCTGGCATCAAAGTCGGCTTTGAAACCCTCGGCCTGATCGCCCTCATACAAGTAGCCTGCCAGGCCCGCAGCGACCAGTGCGAAATAAACCACCCCCTTTAGCGACCGCTTGGCGTAAATCTGGCCCACGCCTGGAATCAATGCCGAGCCCAAGCCCGCCAGAAGCAACGACCGCTCACCACCGATAACTACAACATACTTCTGCGCTTCCTGGAGCATTTCTTCCCGATCAACGGTCGCGAAGGAAGTGAAGATGATCTCAGAAGATTCCACCTCCACTAGCTTGACATTGATAACGATAGCACTGCCCATCTCTGTTATTGAGCCGATGATCATCCCATTGGCCCCCAGCAGCTTACCGGCCTCGGCAACCGTTGAGGGATCCAGGAGGCCGGTCTCACCAAGGCCGATTTCGTCAACAACTTGTCCCAGCCTCCTGCGTTCTACCAGCTGGACGCCTCGGTCCCTGAGAACGGTTTCGAGGATCGCTACGGCCGCCTCATCAACTCCCTGCTTGGATAGCTTATCGATGTAAAGCAAAAAATCCATGACGGCCAGTCTCCAGCCCGCCTGATCCTTCAGGCTGGTAATGATTTCGCTACCCAGCGCCTCCAGACGCCCAACGACCCTGGTGTCCTGTGCAATCGCCACCGAGGCGGGGGAAAGGGCGAGCATCAGAAGCAGGTAAGTTCCGGCGATTGCTACTCTCACAAAGATGAGCTCCCGCAAATATCGGCTTTAAAAGAACTCGTTGTAGACCACCTTTACCTCGCGGCTGAGGTACTTTACTTCACCCTTGTTAGTCAGGATATCGTTGAAATCGACTTCCATGTACAGACTGGCGGCTACGTTTAACCGGATACCCGCATTCAAATAGCCCCGCCCCTGCCCGAAAGATATCTCGTCATAGTCGTAATCGTTGTCGTCCAAAGCGGCGTTGTATTCAATAAAAGCTGATATACCGGGACTGAGGTCCTTATCCACGCCGAAGAAAAAGTTGATATCTTTGTCCGTCTCATCTTCCTCCAGAAAATTCTTACAGATCCCGAAATGGGAGCCAAAGTTGCCCAGGATATTCCAGTTCTTGCTCGCCACCAGATATAGCCCGATTGCCTTGATATCATACCGCGCCACGGTGAGGGTGTCCTCCCCCGACACGACCGGCATATCCTCATGGAAGAGGCCCCGGCCCTGAGTTTCCAGGCCCAGAGCCAGCGCCGGCATCTTATAACTCTCATCATAAATCCTGAACTTGAGCTGCGCCTCGGGCATCTTCCGGTTTATCTTCGGTTGCTCATCACCAATAAACTGCTGGATGCCGTAGCTCATTCCCAGCGAAAACCGGTCAGAAAGACCGATTCCCAGCCGGCCGAGAATGCCGCCGCCGGTCTGCATCAACACGTCAAACTCATATTGACCCCGCTGTAGGGTCCCGGCGGTGGGTATGGTGACCAGGTTGGTAGGTGCTGGTATTTCCTGCCCCCATAGAATGCCTGCCATGAGCAAAAGCGCTAACATGGACACTTGAACTGATTTGATCCCCTTCATTAGTCGTTCCTCGATTTGGTCTAAGAAATTGTCGGTTTAGAATAGGCAACGGAATCTACGGGTACAACGCGCCGAAATCCAGCGAACCGTGCATTTGGGTTTGTGGCCCGAGGCATGCAACTTTCAACTTGGAACTTTAACATTTGAACTCGAAACTAGTTAATCGCAGCCGGTAACCCACAAAGAGAATTGCCATGCGCTTGATCCAAATCCTCCTCGCTGGCCTGACACTGCTCCTCACCCCGCTGTGGGCGCAGGATATCCAATCGCCCGAGGCTTACTTCGGCCACGTTATGGGTGCCGACCGACAGCTTATCGACTGGAAACAGATTGTAGAATACTTCCTGTACCTGGGCGAACGCTCCAATCGCGTCCTGGTGGAAGAGCTGGGCAAATCCACCATGGGCAAGCCCTTCCTGCTGGTGACCATCACCGCCGAACAGGACCTCCCTCACCTTGAGCGCTACCGGGAGCTTCAGCGGCGCCTCGGCCAGGTCGATCCGCCAGCTGGCGGACCCGACGAAGCCGCCGCCCTCATCCAGGAAGGCAAGACCGTGGTGCTCCTCACCCTCAACATCCACGCCACCGAGATCGCCGCCAGCCAGGAATCGGTCGAACTGGCCTGGGAACTGGCCACTCGCAGCAACCAGCGCGTCCAGACCATCCTGGACAGCGTCATCCTGCTCATGGTACCCTCCCTGAATCCCGACGGCCAGCAGATGATCGTGGACTACTACAACCAGACCAAAGACACCGAAAGTGAGGGTGCCAGCTTCCCCGGGCTGTACCACTACTACGCCGGCCACGATAATAACCGCGACTGGTTCTTCTTCAACCTGGCAGAGTCCCGCCTGCTGGCCCGGGTGCTCTTCTACGACTGGTACCCCGAAATCGTCTACGACCAGCACCAGATGGGCTCCAATAGCGCCCGCCTCTTCGTGCCCCCCTACCAGGACCCCGTCAATCCTAACATCCACCCCCGCCTTACCGCCGCCGTCAACATGCTGGGCAACTACGTCCTCGCCGACCTCACCGACCGCGGCTTCACCGGCATTATCACCGGCACCCTCTTCAACGCCTTCTTCGAGGGCACCATGTCCAAAACCCCGCTCTGGCACAACCGCCTCGGCATCCTCACCGAAGCAGCCAGCGTCCGCTATGCCACCCCTACCTACCACCCCAAAACCAGCCTCGAGGGTATGTACGGCGCCCTCAGCGACTACCAAGCCCAGACCAACTTCCCCCACCCCTGGCCCGGCGGCTGGTGGCATCTACGGGATATCATCGAATACGAAAAGGCCGCCACCTACGCCATCCTCGACCTGGCTGCCAGCTATAAAACCCGCTACAAAACCACCTATTACGAACTCAACCGCGAGGCCATCGAGAGAGGACGAACCGAGGCGCCCTACGCCTGGGTCATCCCGCCCGACCTGCCCGTCGGCCCGGCCAGCCAGCACGACCCCAACGCCGCCGTGGAACTCCTCCGTCGATTGCGCTATGCCAATGTGAAGATCTACCGCGCCCGACAGCCAGTGGATACGGGCGAGGTTACCGCCCCGGCAGGGTCGTTTGTCATACCCCTGGCCCAGCCCAACCGTCCCTACATCAAGGACCTCATGGAACGCCAGCACTACCCGGACATGCGCCTCTATCCGGGCGGACCACCCCTGTCACCATATGACCTCACCACCTGGTCCCTGCCCCCCATGATGGGCGTAAAGGCTATCCCGGTTACCGTCCCCCTCACCGCCGAGCTGGAGGAAATGAGCCATCCGGCCTGGGACCTCCCGGCGGCACCAACCAATGCCCAGACCTACCTCCTCAGCCGCCGCTGGATCAACAGCTACCGCCTGGTGAACGCCCTCCTGAAAGCCGGGCATAAGGTCGGCTCCCTGAATAAACCCACACAGGTAGGTGAAGAAACCTTCCCGGCCGGGTCGTTCGTCATACCTGTCACCCGCCGAAACCGAACGATCCTCCAGGAAGCCCATACCTCCTACGAGGTGCGACTTACTCCGGTCTCATCGCAACCGGAGAGTACACCCCTCAAAGCGGCCCGGATTGCACTCTACGGGCCCTACCTCCCCGCCTACGACGAAGGCTGGACCCGCTATATTTTCGACAACTTCGGCTTTGACTACACCCTGTTGCGCAACAAGGATTTCGCCTCCCTGGGAACTCTGAAGCGCTATGACGTCATTATCGTGCCCAGTATGCGCACCAGCATGATTGTGGACGGCAAATACAGCCCCACCCAGAAGGAGCGCATCGGCGATCCGCCTCTGCCCGAGGAATACCGCGGCGGCATCGGCAAAGAGGGCAAGGAGAATCTCAAACGGTACCTGCTGGAAGGCGGCACTGTGCTATTATTCGGTCAGTCCGGGGACTTCGCCATCGATGAGCTGGGGGTGCCGGCCCGCAACGTGCTCAAAGACCTCAAGAGTGATGACTTCTTTGCCCCCGGCACTATCTTCCAGGTCAACCTGGACCCCTCCTCCCCCCTCACCTGCGGCATGCCCGCGACCATGCCCATCTACTTCATCCGCGACCCGGCCTATGCCCTCGTCTCCGGTCCGCAGCCCCACCGGGAAACCGCAACCTATGGCCCCACCAATCCGCTGCTCAGCGGCTGGGTGCTGGGCGACAAACACCTGCACAACAAGGTGGCCCTGGCCGAACTCACTGCCGGGAAAGGCAAGGCGCTCCTTTACGGCTTCCGCGTCCAGAACCGCGCCCAGACCTGGGGCACCTTCCGGCTGCTGTTTAATGCCCTATATATTGAGTGATCTGATTCGCCGTTAGGGCCCCTCTCCCACCGGATGAGGGGTGGATTGACGGCGCCGACCTAGGGTTATGGTGCGTCGCTGGTATCTGGCGCTGCGCCTTGCGGTAAAGCGGCGGTCGTATCCAGCAGCTGCTCCATTTCCACTCCCAGTCCATATCCCGGCCGCCGGTGGGGATCGGTCTTGATGCGCACGTGGCTCACTACCTGCCCCTCCCGGCCCCGCTCAATCACCTCCTGCTCGCCCGTATCCCGGTGGAAAATATACCGGAACTCCCGCACCCGCTTTATATCCTCACCCTGGAACCAGGTCTCATTGGTAAGAAAACCCAGGCTGTCGTAGTCCAGGAACACCGCCCCGATCAGCTCCCCCTGCGTGCTCATTATCTTGTAGGAGGCCGTCCGCTGGGCCGAATCCACCCGCACCTCGGTGAACCGGTTGCGGAAGTCGGGCACAAACTCCACCCCATAGACGTGCTCGATGAACTCTCGGGACTTGGGCTCATCCCCGAAGAGCACCTCCCGGATGATCAGGCTGTCAGGGGTCAGCTCCAGCAGCCGCTTGATGGACAGGTCGTCCTCCCAGTATTCGTAGGAGCGAGTCTTGATCAGCGAGTCCTCCCGCGTGTGCCAGCTCATCAGCTGCACGAAGCCCCGGTCGTCGTAGAACACCTTCAGGTAGTCTCCCTCGTGGATCTCAAAGGGGAACAGCTTGATGCCGGCCCGGAAGGCTGCCTCGTCGCGGTAGTATTCGGTGCGGGGAGGGGTCTGCTGGGAATGAGACAGGCCTATTGCCAGCAGGAGTCCCGCTACAATAAAGGGAATTCGACGCTTCAGATTGGCTGACGTGAATGACAAGGCTTATACTCGCGCGTCACGCCCCTAATCTAATCAACTGCCACCAGGAATGCCCCTAAAAGAAAACGGCCCCGCTATTTCAGGGATGCTCCTGGCCGTATAACTCATCTCCCCACCAAGCCCCAACGAAAAAGGGGCGTCGGATCGACGCCCCTTTTCGGTGGAAGGAATCATGCGGTAGGCACAGGCTATACAAGGGAGGGATACAGCATGGCCTCTTCTACTCAAATGTCTCCTTCCACGATGGGTCCAATCATTTGCTTTTAATCCGGATCGGCCCGCCGGAACTACGCAGGTAGAGCTCCGGACCACCGCCGTTAATCTTCCCGGTTATCTCACTGCGGCCGGACAGGCCCTCGACGGTAATAGGTAGATCGCAGATCACGTTGCCGCCGCTGGTCTTGGCATTCACGTCAACCTTGATGCCTTCCGCCAGGTAGACTGTCACACCACCGCCGGAGGTCTTCAAGGTACAGTCATTCTCCGGCTGCTTGGATATGGTGGCGGTAACACTGCCCCCCGAAGTGGAGGCCTTGATGGAGCCCCGGACCTCGTTAACCTGGATCGATCCGCCTGAAGTGCTCACCTCCACCTCACCACCAGCCTCATCAATCTGAACCGAGCCACCAGAGGTGTGAGCCTTTACCAGACCGGCCACTTGACCGATATCGATACCCCCACCGCTGGTCTTCAAGTCAGCGGTGCCGTCACTTCCCATCAGCGTAATGCTGCCACCGGACGTCCGCCCGTAAATAGAGCCCTTGATCTGACTGATATGCAAACTGCCGCCGGACGTCTCACACTCCACGTTCCCCTCCAGGTCCGCGATCTTAATGCTGCCGCCCGCCGTGTTCAGATCAAGGTTGTACTTCTCCGGGACGGTGATGTCATAATGGATCCGCAGATGATTATCCCAATCGAACCAGTCCCAGTCGCGCTTGGACTTGGCCACAATGGACACATCCTTCCCGGATTGGTCGAACTCGATCTCGAAGTCCTCGAGTATCTCCTCCGTATCCGCGCCGAAAGGCACCTTCCGGGTGATCTCCACCGTGACCTTCTTACCGCGGGCACTACCCACTTCAATTGAACCCCGCTCCGTGTCCACGGTCAGCGTGCCGCCGTAATCGACGTCGAAGGTGCGGCTGATAACGTCGTTCTTATCAGCTCCATAAACCACCGGACCGGTCGCTAGCACCGCTAGCATAGCCACCGCACCTGCCAGATAGCCGAAAATGTTTCTTATTGCTTTCATCAGGTGATCCCCCTTTGTCATTAAGGTAGTGTCATACCTTGGATTGAGGCCACTGGCTTGCCGCCGCGCTTCCCTCCACCTTGAAAAGATGTCTGGAGTAAGGGCAAAGCCATCAAGATTTTCCCCCACAAACATAAGTAGCCAACCAAGGATTGGCAATCGCCAACAATACACAGCCTGCCGGATCGTTCATCCGGACCGGCTTATCATATATTTGACTGGATTTATACCCGTTTGGTTGCACCCAATTTTGACTTCATCCATGGCCGGCAACCCCCTCCGCTGTGGTCAGATGGCACGTTGGGCTTTTCGGTGGGTAGATTACCGGTAGGTCAAGAGCTACCAAGGCTGGACGGAGGGGGCCACCGGGCCGTTTCAATCTTCAATCGTCATTCGACTACCCGCCAGCTGGCGGATCATTTCACCCTTTCCATCTCAATGTACAGGTCCACGCTCACACCGCTCCAGGCGGTCCCCCCATCATCGTTCACGTAGAGGTTCTGGGCGGCGCTTAAACTGAAAATGCTCTTGGCTACCGTCAGGTCAAACAAACCATTGGCCGAGATATCCTGCCCATTCACCACGTCGCTCCCACCAGCAGTGGTGCCAACGTTCAGGATCATGCCCGAACTGGCACCGCTCACCTCCGCCACCATGCTCTTGATGCGGTAACCCGCCGGGATAACATTCGTGAGCGTCGTGTCGCCGGTGATGCCCGGCTTGATATACCGGCCTACATGATTGCTGGGCAGATTCATCGGCACGGCGCCGTTCACCGCGCCATGCAGCTCGTTACCACCGGCATCCTGCCATTGGGCGTGGGTGATACCGTCCGGCAGGTACGCTGCCACACAGCCTACCTGAATCACCTGCACGTGGTCTATCTGCAGGGTACCGCCGCTGCCCACAAAGAACATCAGGTCCGTCCCCTCCGATAACAGCTCCTGCTCAAACACAATCCCGTCTCCGGTTATCCCCGTGTTCTGCAGTGTTACCTTGTTGGCGGACGATCCCAACGCCACGTAGCTGCTGCTCGATCCCTCCAGGTTGCGATAAACAAACGAGACCCGGTAGCGCTTACCCGCCTGGGCCACGCCCTGGTACAGGGTCTTGGAACCATCGCTGGCATTGAACTCCAGGGCCTTGTTGTCGCCGAAGTTCTCCACCGGCGTGTTGTCCCTGATAATGTACGTGGCACTACCCGAACCGGTATCGCTCCAGCTATTGGGTGGCGTGGAACCGCTGGCCCCCGTCCAGTCCTCCCCGTTGGTTATCAGGTCGGCCTGGCTGGCTCCCACATCAGCAAAGTCCAGGGGCATGCCGGATGCTAGACCTTTCCAATCCTCAGTCGACAGTGCCCGGTTGAATAGGTAGATACAACCTATATCCATCTCTGCACTGGCGCCGACCATAACGGTGCTGGTGGCAATATCCAGCGTCTGGCCCGTTATATCGACGGGTGGTCCATCAGGAACGCCATCAACATAAATCTGGCCATTTCCACTCCTATCGAATGTGACCCCAACGACCCGCCTTTCACCGTTCGACACATTGCCTGACGTTGTTTTCATATCAACGCTATTAATAGATGCCCAGAGGTTGTCATCGCTATAGTAGATCAGCCTCCAACCGTCATCGTTGCCATCCAGCATACTGATTATACCGGCTCCCGCCACATTGGTATTCGCCTTTATTCTGGCGACTATCGAAAAGTCATTGTCAGGGAATCGCGTCTGATCGCCACCTGGAATCGTAATTGTATCAGACCCGCGAAAACGAAAGCCCGGGCCGTTCGAAATTGTCTCCAGGAGAGACCGCGTGATGTCGTACCGCTTGCCAAACAGGTCCTTATTGGCGTCCAGCACCACGTTCCGGGAGGCCTCGGCCACCACGTCGGACTTCGTGCGGTCTGCTCGGTTCAGCTCGACGGCGTTGGCCGTCAGCCCCGCCAGCTTGTCGAGCTCGGCGGTGGTGGCCGTGATACCGTCCAGCACCGCCAGCTCCGCCGAGGTCACTCCATTTACACCGGTCACGTTGACCAGGGCAATGTCATCGGTATTATCCCCCCTGAAAGCTGCCCAGAGAGGATCGATTAGAACGTATATCCACTCCCGCAGGGTGCGCCACCACCATCGGCTCAGCTTGGGATCATAGGTCGGTCTGCTCATCAATGCCATCACTCACATCTCCTCAAAATGGTTGTAGTCCGTCTGGTCATTTAATCGCTAATCATTTCTTCTCTGCCAGCGCTGAAAAGGTGTTTCCGCGTCAATCTCGGTCATTCGCCCAGAATCCTGTCCATTGAGGGCACCTGCTCAGTGACAATTCATTCCTCCTCCACCGCAGACACCCCCACGGTCACATCTGCCTTGATGATATAAGTACGACAGGCGCTTAGCGCGTCCCGCAGCCACACCTGCCGCAGCTCCTCAAGGTCTCGCGGCGACAGGTAGGTGAACTCATCGCTGGAGCTGCCGACAATCTTGTAGGTAATGATCCCACTGTCTTCCATCACCATGTTGAGCCGCGGCGCGACGTAATACAGCACCAGGTAGGCCTCGCTGTCTTTCAGGGCCGCCGCCCGGTCGGGATCAGCCGGGGTGGACTGCTCCGCGTCGCTGTATGCCTCAGCGCCCACCCACTCCTTTAACCGACGACCAGCCGGCCCGAAAAAAGGAGCCAGCTTATCATCGTCAATACTGGACGGCAGGCCACCCAGCGCCCGCACGTGTGTGCCATTGGCAATCATGGCTTATGCGCCGGCGACTTCCGGCCGGATTGGGCCTTATTCGCGCTGGCGGTGCCCTTGGTGCTCCCGCTGGCCTGGCTCTCCGGCACCCGTAGCAGTACCCCCGCCTGAATCTGGGCCTGGATGAATCCACTGGGATATACCCGCAGATATCCCTTTGCACCATAGTTCAGCAGGGTGATCACTTCGCTGTTGCGCGGATCCTGCGGATCACACAGCCCCCGACCCTCCTTCTCCAGCCGGGGATTCAATTTTACGGCAATGGTCTTCTCCACCATGTCCTGCTCCTTTCCTCAACCTGTATCCTCTTTCGACAATTACCATGCATCAATCGTCAACCCCAACGGTGGGGCTGAGGCTCCCGAAGCACGCAATCAACAATTACTATTCAATAACCATCCATCCCATCGCCATCGAGAGCCTCAGGGTCATCCACCAGGGAACTTCCAGGCCGCTAAGGCCTCCCGCGACTGGCACTAGTAAGTGATGTCCAGTATCCGGGTGGCGTCCTTGTCGATCTTGGCAAAGCCCACCACCTGGGATACTACCGTCCCTTCGATCTGCTTGTTGATGATGCGCTCCACCTCCACCAGGCTGGCGCTGCGCTCCGTCACCTTCTCGATGGCGAACTGGCGCATGAACCCCGCCAGCCGATCCGTGGAGAGCAGGGTACCATCGTAACGCCGCAGGGTATTGCCCAGGGGCGTAATCAGCTCCCCCGTCTGCTGGTAGGCAAAGCCCGCCTGGGGATCCTTGAATTCCACCATGTTCAGGATGGTCTGGATCACGTCTTTGGGCGCCACCCAGTAGTCGCACTCGAACGGCTCGAAGTTCAGGTCGAAGGCCACCAAGTCGCTGTAGTTCAGAGTCCCCGAGGTGGCCACCTGGTCCACCGGCGCCGCGTCTTCGTTGCCGGTGCCGTTCACCAGCGCCGTGATGCCGTCGTCCACCATCTGGCGACCTATGTAGAAGCCGATCTTCCGCAGGGTGGCCGCAAACACAGGAGCCTTCACCCGGCGGATGGCCTCATATGAGGCCCGCAGGGCGATGCCGTACTTGCCCAGCTTGATGGTCTGCTCTCCCATCTTGATCTCCACCTGGGGGAACTCCCCACCCTGGCCAACCCGCTTGGGCGCCACCTCACTGCTGATCTCCGACAGTAGAACCTCGTATACTCCTGAGTCAATCTCCGTCTCCACACTCACCAGGTCCGACAGGCGCAGAGCGTTCTTGCCCAGGCTCATGCCCTCCCGGATCTGACGGTTGATCCACTCGGGGAACAGTATGGAGCTGTCCTCTTCGTAGAAGGCCTCCAACTGGATCGCCCTGGGACCCGACGTCATCAGGTTCCTCACCGCCATCTGCTGCTGAAAAGCATCCAGAGGCGAATCGGGGTCCACGTGGGTCCCGCCGTCCACCGTGGCCAGAAACTCGGTGAAAGTCAGCCGCTTGGCCTCGGCCTCCTGGTAGTAACTCCGCTCCAGTTTCATTCGCTTCAGATTCACACTCATCGCTCCTCTCCTGACTACCCTAAAAAGAGCGTCACTTTTTTATCGGTCGTGTCCACATCCACCACCAGGTACTCGATCCCGTTGGTGTTATCCACCTTCACGCCGCCGGAGGCATCAGCCGAGAACTTGACGATCCCCGCCGATGGGTCCGATCCGGTGTAGGCCAGCGTGACGTAGCCCGTCTTGCGTACCACGCAGTAGGCGTTGTCCCGCTCGATCGTCTCGATGACACCGTGAAACCGGTCGCCATCAGAACACAGCCCCACCGTCTTGTTGGCCGTCGCCTTGCACACCTTCCCCTCGTCAGTACCGAAGGTGAGGTTGCTAGCCGTGAAAGTGGCCTTGTCGCGAATCCCCCTAAAGGATATGCTCATCACCGTCTCCTTTTCTTTTGTATGCTTGTTGAGGTTCCTATTTGGCTATTGCATCCTTTATCCTCTACAGTCATTGCGAGCCCATTCGCTGCGCACAGCATAGACTCCGCGTGGCCATCTCGTTCCAGTATGTTGAATCTCCTTCGAGATTGCCACAGTCGTCCCGACCGAAGCGCCGGGACTCCTTCGCAATGCCTTGCAGTATTCACCGGTACAGACCCGGATCATCGCTGCTTCGCTCAGCGCCTGCCGGGACAGCCTCCCGCGATGAGCGCCGTGACACCTGCTCGCTGCCGCACACCTGACAGCGAGCCGGCAATAAAACCTCCAGGCGCCGGGTATATTCTTCCTTCAATGCTCGCAGAGTAGCCCTGTCCGCCGCCTCTACCAGCTGCAACAGTCCCTGGGAAGGCTCTGAGTCCATGACGCCGTCCAGCTGCGTAATGAGAGCCCGCACTTCCTGACGCAGGTCAGCAAGCGCCTCCCGGCCCACCTCAGCCAGTGCTCGCAGCTCAACTGCCCGCCGCTCCAGCAGCTGACGGTCCGGCTCATCGATCTCCAGCAGACCCCAAACCGGGCTGCCGGGCGTAAGCGTTATGGCCTTCGCTGCCATCTGAAGGTCCGCTCCTTCTTCAGCAGCCGGCTCCCCGGCGAGGCTCGCCGTCATAGACCCACCGGCATCGGCGGCCACTTCCAGACCCTGCTGATCGGCAGCGGGAGTCGTCCGTCGCGCCGACGGATCGGCCCCGGCGAAAACCAGCCCCACGTGCTCCACCGATAGAATCTCGGTCACTACTATACGTACGGTAGATCCGTCCACCTCTTCGCCCAACTGCTTCCAGAACTGCCAGTCTTCCAGCTCCAGGTGGGATTTCTCCCAGTTGAATCCCAGTGATACGCTGCAGGCTTCCAGCAGGGGCGGATCGTGCAACAAGCGCCGCACCACATCCCCGGCCAGCTTCCAGTTAATGTGCAGCTCCGCATCAATGCCCGGTTCCCGCAGATCCTGCTCTGGCGCCGCCGGGCTCCAACGCGCAGCGCGCACCAGGCCGATGCGATCCTCAATGCCCACACTGTGGTCCCGCACCACAATCAGCGGACTCTGACGGGCGCTGCCCGCTACCTCTGGCTCCAGAAACAGCGCTAGGGCCTGCTCCAGAACACCTTCGCGGGAAAAGTCCAGGTGATACCCGCCGCCGCCCAGATAAGCCTCCGAAAGCAGCCGGAAGGTGAACGGCACCAGGTCATTTTCCCGCGGCTGCAGGTCCTCCGGCCCGGTATCCTCAGGACGCGCCGTCAAGTGAGCCAGGCCCGGGATATACTCCCTACCTGGCACGCTCTGCAACGGCAGCCGCAGATGTGCGTGTGCCCGCTGACCATCAATAAACAGGCTGCGCAGCCGGGGCACATCGCTCCTACTTACGCCGCGGGCTCGCCCAGCTTTCAATACCTGTCCCGCCTGATCCATGACATAATCCTCCTTGCAATAGTCCTTAATGTTCCGCCGCCAGCCAATCCTCGATGAGGGCCCCCTGGAAACGCTCCGGCTGGCCATTACTCCCGGTGGGCGATCCAGCCTCTATAAGGGTTGGTAATACCATCACCAACCGGGGCCGCACGTGCCGGTAGCGCTGCGCCGGAGAATCGAACCGGAAACGGTGCAGCCGCTCGTCAAGCGTCCGATCAGTCGCCTTCACGGAGCGGGCCTGCCCGGCGTTCAGCATGCCAGCAGAATGCGGCAGCCGGGTCACATCGTGCCAGTCGTCGTAGCCCAGCTCCCGGGCGGCGCTGTCCGGGTCCAGCAGCCCGGTCTCCACTTTCTCGCGCAATACCCGCCAGGCCACCTGCCGCGCCCGGGCCTCCGTCAACGGGTCCTGCGACTTGGCCTGGTGGAAACGCAGGCTGATGTCCTCAACGGGAATACCCGCCAGCGCCAGATCCAGCTGATAGGTGCGCTCGATGCGTCGCTTCACCGGCCGCTGAAAGCTCTCCGCATGGCGCACCAGCAGGTTGTACACCACCCGGGCGTAGGTCTCGGTAGTGGAATAGGTGCGGCCGTGCATGGCCGGGTCACTGCCCAGCCCCGAAAAGACCTGCTCTTCGTTCAGCCTAAAAATCTCCTGCACTCCCCGCGCATCCGTGGTCAGATTGGTCCGCTCTACCTTGATATCGTCCGTGTAGACCGCCAGACCCTCGTAAAAATTCTCCTTGAAGGCTTCCAGGACCTCCTTCAGGTAGGCCTGTATCCGCTTCTGGTATTCCTCGGTCGACTCACCCACTTCCTGCCGGGGCGGCGTCACCGCCGCACTGATCAGACCGAACAGACCGAACTTCTTAAGAATGAACTGCATGTTCTTCTTCATCTGGTGCTGGTCCAGGATGGGCTCGATGGCTGCTACCATCGGCGGTTTGGCGTAGGGTGAGTTCTCAATGGTCATGTGGGCCAGGTACCGGTAGGTGATCGGGTTCAGGGCCAGCTCCTCTCGGTCTACCATCTGGAACGGCACATATTCGCCACCCTCACGTTTGAACCGGATCTGCGATACCGGCACGATCACCACCTGTTCCACTCCGGGGTTCGCGCCCAGGTGCACCACGTCCTCCGACGAAATGGCCCCTGCCAGCGCTACCTGCTCCAGGTACTTGTTCACCAGCCCGTCGATCCCCGCCGTGTGCCGGGCCAGGGTCCGGGCCTTGGCGTTCAGCCGCCGCTCCGCCGCCGCTACCGCTTCGTCCTCCCCCACCATAATCAGATCGTGCCCCGGATTGCCAATGGCCACCCAGCTGCTCACCGCCTGGCTCATATCGGGATTCACCACCGCCAACCGGATGATCTGCTCCAGGTAGCCCGGCGGTAGCAGGGGCTCAACCCCGTCCCAGTAGGCCAGGTACGAGGCAATCCCCGCCAGCAATGTATTCTGGCTCTCCCGGCTGGAACGACCCCCGGGCGGCAGCGCCGCCACAGGAATGGCCGCACCCAATACCTTCCGGGACGACCGCGGGCGCAGTATATCACGCAGTCCCATGGAACCTCCTTAGTTCAAAATAAATGCTGTCAGTGAAAATATTTTGGCGTTCCGTAATCATGCTGGAGGCAGGTTACAAAAAAAGTGGCCGGTTGTCGTTCGCCCCAAGCGTTAGGTGCGCCTGATGCGCGAAAAAATAATTTTTCTAAAAAAAAATCTTTTAGTGGAAGACTTGTCTGACGTTACCTGGCGGAGACGGATCGTTTGCTTAATGAGTCCTGAGGATACTTTTGAGGTTAAAAGTATCATCAGGTAACGATAGCTTTGCGGAACTTGAAACTCGTAACTCGAAACTAAAAACTACAGCCCCCCGAACACCGGCACCACCCCCGCACCGCGCCTACCCCGGCCCGCGGCCAGCAGCACCAGCGCCTTCCGCGCATTGTTGCACGCCATCAGGTAATGGTTCTCCACTCCCTTGCGGAAGCGCGGCACCGTCTTTCCCAGGCGCCGGTCCAGGGTCTCCACCTTCTGACTGCCTTTCAGGTGATGAGACGCCACCACGCTGTCCAGAAAGTCCCGACCCTGCAGGCAGCGCGGAAAGGCCACCCCCCTGCGCTCAGCAGCAAACAGGTCGCAGTAGGCGTCCAGCGAGTCTTCCCGGTCCTCGCTCACGGTATGGTAAGTGTAGCCCTCGTGCGTCTCCTTACCGGTGCCGAACCCGCCAGCCGGCGGACGTTCCCTGAAGTACTGCAGCAGCACCACCTCCGGGTGTAGCCGTGCCAGGTGCCGCACCTCCGACCGGAACGGCTGGGCATCGATCACGAAGCACCGGCAGCCCATCGCCGTGATCATGGCCGACAGCTCGGCCACCATCCGGTCGGAGCTCACCGTTTCCAGGCGCACGAACCGCAGCCGCTCCCCTTGAAAGTCGGCGAAGGCCACGTGGCAGGTATCGCCCACGTCCGCGCCGCCTACGGTCCATTCGGCCCGGTCGACGACAGGGTAGTCTTCCAGCACCACCGCCAGCAGCTCGGCGGTGATCCGCTGGCGCTCACCGGCGTCCGGCAGGGCCAGGGTTGACGAGCGGAACTTGGCCAGCAGGCTCCGGCGCCGTTGCGCCTTTGCCCAGCGACCCATGATATAGTCCAGCGCTACTTCGGGAACGATCAGCTGCGGCACGCGGTACCCCGCCACCGGCCGATCCGGATACCGGGCTACCCAGCGGCCGCTCTCCTGCACGTCCACCGGCCGCCCGCACCCGGCGCAGACCCGCCGCCACTCACCTCTGACCCGCCGCACACACGCCGGGAACAGCTCTTCCAGCACCTGGTCGTCCCGCCCGCAGGCCGGGCAGCGCACTACCCACACCCGCTGATCCGACACCTGATAACCGGCATCCATCCCCAGCCCGGGATTCATCCCCACCGAGAAGTACAGCCGCTGCCCGAACCCGCTGGCGGCAATGCGGTCGTCCGCCCAGGCCATGTTCTCCTGGTTCAGCACGTCCACCTCGTCAAAGGCCAGCGCATCCAGCGGGATGGAGATGGCGTCCGACAGATTCTCCATGCCCAGCATGTACAGGTGCGCCGTCCGTGGCCCACCATCATGCCCGGTATCGGGAATACAGCCAGAGGTGGGGCTGACTGCCATCAGACCCACGTCCTCCGTGGTCTTCACCGCCTCCTTGAGCAGGGGATTGCCGGCCACCACCCCCCGGAACCGCGTCTTGAGGAACCGCCGCGCAAAGACCTTCGTCGGCAGGGCGTAACCCACGCTATAGCCCTTCACCCGCGCCAGGTACAGGCACCAGCCGATCGCCAGGGTGGACAGCCCCACCTGAGCCCCTTTCAGGACCCATACCTCCTTCAGCTGCGGCAGCCGCTGAGCGATCTCCAGCAGTGGCCGGTGGCGGTCAAAGCTGTAAGGGCCCCGG
>JBGVTM010000285.1 GCA_041862535.1 Candidatus Neomarinimicrobiota bacterium
CGATCAGCTTGAGACCGGATACCGGGCCCGACGTTTCCGCACCGGTGGCAGCCTTTACCTTGATCTGGAGGATGCGGCAATGTTCGAAGGGGCCTATTACGACGATGGTCGGCTGTGGCTGATTACCAGTACCACTCCCCTGCCGGCTTCGCCTGATACTACTCATTTGAGCTATATTCCGCCTTCACCGCTGACCTCCAGCTGGGGATTCATGCTCGACACTGCCAGCCGGGTGCCGGTGATCCAGGGGCCGTTAGAAGATGAGGTGGTTCTTCCGGATACCTGTGTCCCCTGGCCCCATGGCGGCTATTTCTCCCTGGGGGATGTGGATGGGGATGGCCGGGATGAGATTGCCGGGATCGTGTTTCATAGTTATATCGGGTGGGCTACATCGGATAAGAAAATGATGGTGACCGACGCCGATGGGACTCCCCTGGACGGGTTCCCGGTCGTGGCCAACTTCCAGAGCCCGGTTCTGATGGCTAACCTTAGGGATGACATCCGCCCGGAGCTGGTAGTGGCGGAGCGCGGGGATATTGCCGTCTATAGTCCGGAAGGGCAGCTGCTCAAACGTCTGGGTCTCCACGCCCAACCGGACGAGCTGTTTCTCTTCCACACCGCCGATGGCAAGGTCGGCCTGGCTAACGGCGATCGCATCCACTGGTTTGAGCCGAGCCATCTGAATCCCCAATGGGTCACGCTGGAGGGCCGCCACTCCCAAAGCCGATACTCACTCAATGATGGCACCCATCTGGTACCGCAGCCCACTGTACTGGACAAGGCCCGGGTGTACAACTATCCCAACCCGGTGACCGAAGGGCATACAACCATTCGCTTCTACACCGGAAGCGCTTCACTGGCTACCATCCACATTTATACCATTGACGGCCTACTGGTAGTTAAAAAGCAGCTTTCGAATCTGGCTACCAACGGTTACAACGAGTGGGTTTGGGAGGTGGGGGACAATCCATCGGGTCTGTATTACGCCGTGGTGGAGGTAGCAGGGGCTGATAAGGTTTCGGCCTTGATCAAGATTGCGATAGTCCGGTGAGGGGTGGTCGACGAGGGTGCTGGCGTCTGGTGTTTATTCTGGGGGCGCTGGTAGCACTAGCCTGGGGCCAGGAGGAGTGGTACAACCATCCCGAGCTGGAATGGCAGTCCTTTGAGACCGAACATTTCCTGATTCATTTTCACCATGGGACGGAGCGTTCGGCCCGGGAAGCGGCCACCGTCGCGGAAAAGATTTACGGTCCGGTTACCCGGATCTATAATTACGAGCCCCCGACCAGGACCCAGATTATCATTAAAGACGTCGACGACGTCTCTAATGGGATCGCTTATTACTACGATAACAAGATCGAAATCTGGGCGCGGCCGATGGATTTTGACCTGCGGGGAAGCCACCGCTGGATGCAGGACGTCATCACCCACGAGTTTGTTCACATCATCCAGATGGCCACGGCCATGAAGTTCAGCTCCCGGGTACCCGGTCTGTACTTTCAGGCTCTCGGATACGAAGAGGAGAAGCGGGAGGATGTACTCTACGGCTATCCCAATGTGTTGGTATCCTACCCCTACCCGGGCGTCAATATTCCCCCCTGGTTCGCTGAGGGTGTGGCTCAGATCATGTACCCGGGTGCCAACTACGACTACTGGGACACCCACCGGGATATGATTCTGCGAGACCGGGTCCTCAATGGTAATCTGCTCAGTTTTACCGCTATGAACAGCTTCGGAAAACGGGGCACCGGGAACGAGAGCGTCTACAACCACGGCTTTGCCTTCATCAGATTCCTGGTGGACCGGTTTGGCCTGGAGGTGGTGGAGGCTATTTCACGAATCATGGCGGCGCCACTGACTATCTCGGTAAGCCGGGCGATGGAGCATGTAACAGGCGTGCCGGGACCCCGGCTCTATCAGGAATGGAAGGCGGAGCTGGAGGAACACTACGACCGTGCCATGGTTAACGTCAGCCGCCATGAGGTCAGCGGTGAGATCCTCGTCGCCAAAGGATCCACTAACATCCACCCGGTCTGGCACCCTACCGAACGCAAGTTCGCCTTTCTATCTGATCAAAGATCCGACTTTTTCGGCCAGACCGACTTATATATTTACGATTTTGAGACCGGCAGGTCGAAGCGCATCGCTGATATAGTAGAATCGGCCCCCTGCTGGTCAGCTGATGGACAGACGCTCTATTATGCTGGCCGCAGCAAGCCTGGAAAAACCGGGGCCCGATGGCTGGACCTATTCGCCTATGACGTGGATCGCCGCAAGAAAGAACGCCTGACCCACGGCGAACGGGTGACCGCACCGATAATAGTAAATGATGGTCAGGCCATTGCCTACCTGACGGTGACCGATGGAACCTCCAGCATCAGGCTGATTGATTTGGCAACGGGGGGAATCACGACACTCAGGACCTTAGAGGATGGAGATTATATTCACTCGCTGACATACAGT
>JBGVTM010000286.1 GCA_041862535.1 Candidatus Neomarinimicrobiota bacterium
TGGGAGTACCGACGTACTTTTCAGGTGGATGAGGCATTTTTAAAGCACGACAAAATTATTCTGGACTGCCGGGGCCTCGATACCATCGCCGAGATTTACCTCAATGGCACCCTTATCGGAAAAACACAAAACATGTTCATCGAGTACGAGTTTGATGTGAAGCCCCTGCTCCGGCCCGGTGAGAACCAAATCCATATCATCTTCCGATCCATCTTCGATTGGGATCAGCAACAGGTCAATTCCGAACCCAAAGTCACCTGGACAGGTAGTAAGGGACGAACCTTCTTCACCCGCAAGGAGGCTTCGGATTTTGGCTGGGACTGGGGTGTGCGACTGGTTACCTGCGGCATATGGCGGCCTATCCGGCTGGCGGCCTATGGCATCGCCCGCATCACCGACCTGGGTATTCGCCAGAATCTGCGCAACCCCGCAAAGGCCATGCTGGATATAACTGCTGACATCGAGCGGTTCAGCCCGGGAAAACTAGACCTCTCAGTACAGGTCCTATTTGATGAGCAAGTCCTGGCTCAAGCCGAAGTGCCGGTGACGGCTACACCAGTCAGAACAACGCTAAGCATCGAGAATCCGAAACTCTGGTGGCCGAATGGTTGGGGCGACCAGCCGCTATATACGGTTCTCGCGACCCTTACTGCCGGGGACACCGCGGTTCATCGGAAAAGGACACGTGTCGGTCTGCGAACGATAGAGTTGGCGAGGGAAAAGGATGCCAGGGGTGAGACTTTCGGCTTTAAGGTGAACGGCCAGCTGATCTTCTGCAAGGGCGTCAACTGGGTGCCGGCAGATGCCCTGCCGGATCGCTTGACTGAAAGCCATTACGTAAACCTGTTGAGCGCGTCCCAAGAAGCGCATATGAATATGATCCGCTTGTGGGGCGGCGGCCTGTATGAGCCGGATATCTTCTACGACTACTGCGATGAAAATGGCATCATGATCTGGCACGACTTCATGTTCGCCGTAGGGCCGTTTATCGCTAACAAATCCTATCTGGCCAACGTGCAGCAAGAAATCACCGACGTGGTTAAGCGCTTGCGACATCATCCCTCCATCGTGTTATGGTCCGGAAATAATGAGTGCGAAAGCAACATGGCCGGCGGGCAGAATTGGATACAAAACAACCCTACCGTTACCTGGGAGGAATACGACCGGATATTTGAGGAGCTCATCCCCCGGACGGCCGCTCGTTATGATCCGGACCGTCCCTACTGGTCCAGCAGCCCCCATCACCCCCTGGATCGGGAGAAAAAGAATCCTGATTGGGAGACCAGCTCCGGCGATGCCCATCCCTGGGATGTATGGCATGGAGGGGAACCGTTTTCATGGTACGCTGAGAATCTGGGTTTTCGGTTCGTCAGTGAATTTGGCTTTCAGTCCCTGCCTGATATGGAGACGATCCGCTCCTTTACCGCACCCGAAGATCGTCATTTCCCATCCTATGTGTTCGATCACCACAACAAATGCGGCCAGAAGGACCCGCCCCAGCCGGGGAACGCCCGCATCGCAAACTATATGGCGAAAATGTTCACCCTGCCCGATGGACTCGAAAACTGGGTTTACGTTTCACAAGTAATGCATGGCGAGGGCATGAAAATCGGCAGCGAAGCCTACCGACGTAATTACCCCTACACCACCGGGGCCTTGTATTGGCAGCTCAATGACAACTGGCCCACGATCTCGGGTAGCAGCATCGATTACTACGGCCGCTGGAAGGCGCTCCATTACTTTGCCAGACGCTTCTTCAGTCCCGTATTGATTACCGGTCAAGTGCAGGGCACGAAGGTATCTATCCGGGGTGTAAACGATTTGCTCGAACCGGTAACAGCCGAGCTGCACTGGATCCTGGCCCGATTCGACGGCACCGAAGTAAAGCGTGGCGTCCTTGACGTCAAATTAGCCGCTAATAGTAGCACCCTGGTGTCTGAAATGGACTTTACCGCAGAGGTAGGTGAAAACCCGGAGTATGTTACCTACCGTAGGGATTGCTATGAGAATCGGAGCCAGTATTATCTTTTCTATAAGCTGGTTCAGGGTGATCAGGAACTCTCAGCTAATGTTTCTTTCTTCGTACCCCAGAAATACTTGCAGCTGACAGATCCCAACCTGAGGTACAAACTCAAGCGCCAGGGGGAGCGGCTCACGGTTACGGTCAGTTCGGATCGTTTTGCCGCTTATGTGGCTTTAGGACTGAAGGATAGCTACGCGCGTTTCTCCGATAACTTCTTCCACCTGCTACCAGGTGAAGCCAGGAAAATTGAAGTAATCGAAGCCGAAATTCCTGACCGGGAAGTTAGAAAGCAACTTTATGCGATCAGTCTGATCGATTCTTATCAATGATGTGCATTATCGCATTGAGCATGATACTGATATAGGGAATCAAAGGCACAGAGAGTGCGGCTGACCAATAAGTTTACCAATTTGGTCCTGTGGTGTTTTTTACCGCTCATCCTTTCAGGGCAAGAGCCGGCAGTAACCCCACTCAGCCCTGAAATCCGCTTTCAATTTCCGTGGACGCCGTTTCATGAACCGCTGGCTGCTGACGCCGACCAGGGGCCTGATATTATCAATTTGGAAGAGACGTGGAGATTCTGGGCCGACCTGGATGAAGTTCAAGCGCTAGAAATTATCTCAGGGAAGGCCGCCGGCCTCAAAGAGAGCAGCGTTGAAGTCCCTGCTTCGAGTATCGGCTGGGGCTTCGACGCGGAACACTCGGGCCTCTTCCTGCGCAGCTTTCAGGTGCCCCATTCGTGGTCCAATCAGAACCTCAAGCTGAAATGTGAGGGCATATTTGAAAGAGCCCGCATTTATATCAATAGCCAACTGGTAGCGGATCACGTAGGCTGGACTCCCTTCGAAAGGGATATTACGGAATGGGTACGCTGCGGCGAAAACAACAGCATCGCCGTCTTCATTACAATGGAGGGCTACGCGCCTGAGCAGCGCCTGCGAATTCGCAAGGGTGGCTATCCGGATCTCGGGGGGATCCTGCGGCCCATTATGATCCACCCGGTGCCGCCGGTCCATGTAATGGATCTGTATATCATTCCCCAGTTGAACCTGGAGCAAGGGCAGTGGAATCTGGAAGCTCAGGTTACGCTGGTCAATCCGACCGATCAACCGGCCACGGTAACACTTAAAGGTTCCCTGGAATCGGATTCAGGAACACTGAGCACTCTAAGATGGATCGAAGGGATTATAATAATCCCCGCCGAGAAGCAGATCACGAAGGTCTATTCCGGACCGGTGGGTGAAGTGTTACCCTGGAATGCCGAATCGCCCCATCTATATCAGCTCGTCCTTACGATCGATGATGGCCACTCCGCGTCAACTGTCGCCGAGCGCTTCGGCTTTCGCACCGTCGCCATCGAAGGGGAAAAGCTATTAGTTAATGGACGACCTATCACCGTTCGCGGCATCGCTTATAAAGGGGGACATGCCGACTACGGCAACGCTTCCCCGTACGCCGTATTAGAAGAAGAAGTGGAATTGATGAAGCAGGCGAATGTCAATTGTGTGCGGTTGGGTTGGGCCTTTAAGGCGCCGGCACTGCATCGGGTATGCGACGAGAAGGGCCTGTACGTTATCAGCAGTGTCGGGCCGGACCAGTTTCAATTCGAGGAGCCGCTGGCCATCCAGCAGTACGTTGAAGCATTTATGTGCCTCAAGAACTCGCCCAGCATACTCGTCTGGGAGCTGCAAAATGAAAATCCCCGAACTTTAACACCTGCCTACCTGAAGATAATGGATCTGGGGCGTAGAATTGATCCTCACCGCAAGTTCTGTCATCCAGGGGCCACGTACAAAGAACTGGATTTGATCTGTACTCATTATCTTCCCCAGCTGTTCGGGAACGATCGGCGCGATGGGCGGCCGTTTCTTCCGACCGAATACTGTCATATCCCCTCCTATGAACTGGACAAATTGCAGTACGATCCCGGCATTCATGATCTGTGGGGCTATTCTATCAAACGGGGATGGGACATAATTAAGATAAATCCGTGGGTCATCGGTTGCATCACCTTCGCCTGGCGCGATCCCTACCTACGTGATCGCTCCGGAAAGATCGTGCCGGCCCTCCACCATGAAGCCCGCTGGGGGGTGGTGGATGAATCCTTCCGCATCAAGCCGGAATATCATCATCTTCATCAAGTATACGCTCCCGTGCGGGTGTCTACCAAACCGATTCATGCCGACAGTAAGAAACAGGCGACGATTACTATCGAGAATCAATGTGATTTTACGAATCTGAATGAGCTTAACGCCCAGTGGGAGATTCTGGGACCGGATGGAGTCGAACAATCGGGAGCTTGGACCCCGAACATCGCCCCTAGGACCACAAAGGAAGTGAGAGTGCCGGCGCTCCCAAAACGGAAGGGAGATTACATTCTGCAGCTCTCTTTCCATGATGACTCCCAGCGCCTGGTCCAGCAGATGCAAATTCCTTTTATCTGGAAGGATTATCCAAAGCCGAAAGCCCCTCCGAAAAGGAGAGGGGAAATGAAGGTTGTAGATCAAGGGGAAACGATCAAAGTCGAGTGGTCAAATGGCGCCTACATATTTGACCGAACTTCCGGTATGCTGCACCAGGTTGAAGTTGGTAACGAGAAGATGGTCCTGACCGGACCAAGCCTGAACCAGAGAATCGCGCTGCCCCGGCCCGGGCGCTGGTTCGACTGGAAAAGCGGCGTTTCAATGGCTACTCAAAATTGGACTCGCCGCGTGTTCGATCTTGGTCTCGATAGCTTTGAAGTGGAGCAAGCAGGTGATAAATCGGAAGTCCTCGTGACAACGGTTCATCAGTACCAGAATGGAGATATGATAACACGCTGGAGCATTAAGCCCGACGGCGTGATCGAAATAACCGCCACCCTGCCACCGAAAGGCTATGGTGTTTCCTGGCGCTTCCCGGCCACCTGTCGCATCATACCAGAGAAATTGAGAGCAGCGAATATGAACAGGCGTTTCCCGGAGAGACTGGCATGGAGGAAATATGGGCTCTGGTCCTGGTACCCTGAAACTCATTTAGGGCGAAATGTGGGGACGAGCAGCTTCCTAAATCCCCATGATCCCCAGAACCACGCGATGAAAATTAACGCGGCCTTCGTAAGTGTCGGTCCCAATGATGGGAGCATCAATCTCGTTATTCGTGATCCGGAAGCGAAAATTCACGTCAAATCCCATTTTTGGTACAATGAGTTTGAAATATTTGTGCAGGGACAGTTGGAAGACGACTATGATTACTTTGATCGAACGAATCCTCTGAAGGCTCTGCCCCATGCCCTGTCAGAAAAACAGCGAACATATACTTATCTGATGCAGTTCGTCGATAAAAAAGGATTGGAAAATATAGAGAGAACGATGCTGAATCCTTACAATGCTCTAATTGACCGGGTAAAATTCTGGGATAGCTTCGTCGATGACCTCGATGTCGAAGATACACAAAGGGATACTGTGACGGGCTTGCCACCCAATTATCCGGAATAATAGAATGGCAGGTGTGAACACTTATATTCGCAAATGGTTAAAATAAGAAACCCAAACGTATTTATTTGGCAAATACTGGCCCTGAGCTTTTCAGCATCGCTTCATGCTCAAAATCTCGATTCCCTCGTCGCCCATAGTCTTGCCTTCGCCAACCAGCAATTGCGTAACACGGTAATTGAGATTGCCGATACCACCAGGTTTCCGCGCAGCACTCTCGATGATGGTACCTGGTATACAAAATCATCATCCAGCTGGACCAGCGGTTTCTTCCCGGGTTGCTTATGGTACCTGTACCAATACACCTCCGATAGCCTGTGGATAGATTGGGCCCGCGCCTGGACCGCCGGATTGCAGGCAGAGCAATACGATACCGGCACCCATGATGTCGGCTTTAAAATATTCTGCAGCTATGGGAATGGATACAGGCTCACCGGGGACGAAGAGTATAAGGAGGTGATTCTTCAGGCAGCGCAGTCCCTTGCCACCCGCTATAATCCCACCGTGGGGTGCATCCGATCCTGGAATAACCGGACCTTCCCGGTGATCATCGATAATATGATGAACCTGGAGCTACTCTTCTGGGCCGCGAAAAATGGCGGGGAATCTGATTGGCATGATATGGCCGTGAGCCATAGCTTGCGCACTAGAGAAAACCATGTCCGTGATGATGGAAGTACGTACCAGATCGTTGATTATGACCCAACTACAGGTGGGATCATCCAAAAAGAGACCAGTCAAGGCTTTAATGTTGAATCGACCTGGGCCCGGGGACAGTCGTGGGGATTGTACGGTTTTGCAATGGCCTACCGCGAAACTGGTGATGTGCGGTTCCTAGAAACTGCCCAAAAACTTGCAGATTATGTAGCGGACAATCTGCCCGCTGACTTCGTGCCTTACTGGGACTATGACGCCCCCGATATCCCGAATGATGAGAAGGATGCCTCCGCTGCCGCCATCGCCGCATCGGGATTGCTCGAGCTGAGCACGCTGGTCTCCTGCGATTGCCTGAAGGCGAAGTATAGAAACACGGCTGCGAATATCCTGGCGTCACTCGCATCAAAATCTTACCTGGCGGAAGATTATAATAGCTGCGGCATTCTCCTCCACGGTGTCGGCAATCATAATAGTAACAGCGAGGTAGATGTATCCCTCATCTATGCCGACTACTATTTCATTGAAGCTCTCCTGCGCTACCAGGCCAATACCACTCCGGCTCTGGTCTATGATCTCTCTGATGAGGCTATACCAGCAGCACTAGTGCTGCTTCAGAACTATCCCAACCCCTTCAATCCGGTAACCACGGTACCATATCAGCTGCCCACTCCCTCAACGGTTACTTTCCGGCTATATGACATGAAGGGACGTTTGGTTCAGGCTTTTGAAGGCGGCTTCAAGGTTCAAGGACATTATCAATTTCAATTCAATGGTAATAGGCTTTCATCCGGGACATATTTATTCGTGATTCAGGCCGGATCTCAATCTGAAAGTATTAAAGTGACGCTTATCAAATAGGTATAGAATGGAGAAGCTGACTGAAAATAATATGACGTAAATCTCACAAAAATAACGCGAGGAATCACCAATCAACCCAAAACAAAAAGCGGGAGGTTAAAATGGATTGGACGCGCAAATTACTTCTCCTGACAATCATGAGTGGTCTGTTCTTTATGATAACAGGCTGTGCCAAGAAGCGTGTTGATTTTGCAGCCCTCGAAAAAATCGATGCCCATGTTCATGTCCGCTACTCCGGCCCTGAATTTTTTGATCAGGCCAGTAAAGATAATTTCAAGGCGGTTGTCATAATCCTCGACCACTATGACATCGGCTTGCAGCATGAGTATGTGTCTCGGCAGCAGGAAACGCATCCAGGCCAATTGGTGTACACGACCGCCTTTCCCATAGCCGGCTGGGACGAGCCGGATTGGCAGGGAAGGACGATTGAACTCCTCGGAGAAGCCTTTGATAAAGGTGCCATGGGAGTGAAAGTCTGGAAGAATATTGGCATGGAGTTCAAAGATAAGGACGGCCGTTTTGTCAC
>JBGVTM010000287.1 GCA_041862535.1 Candidatus Neomarinimicrobiota bacterium
GCCGTCATGTCGTCAGCAGCGGGGTTCATGGTTCATGAAACCGAAATTAATAACCAGCCGTTTGAATCTTCATCGCAGTCCTTGTTGAAGAAGGTGCTATATTAACAAGATAGGTATAATATCGACAAGTCTCAAGAGTTAGAATGAGGCGGCCCTTTTTGGGGGCGATGTTTTTCAAATTGTCCATTTAACCATCGGGTGTGATAACAAACTATCTGGTGAGTGATCAGATTATCCGGTAGCCTGGAGGGCTAGAATCAGGGAACCGGGTCCGGCGTGGGCTCCGATGACAGTTCCGGTATCGGTGATGTAGATCTCACCGGTCTGGAAGCCGAATTTGGGCATCAGTTCGGCCAATCGTTTGGCTGCTTCGGGGCACTGGGAGTGGCTGATGAAGACGTCGTAGGTTTTGTCCAGGTCGATGCGGCGAGCGACCCATTTAGCCAATCCCCGGGTGGTGTCACGGTGGCCGAAGAAAACGCCTGCCAGGCTGACTGTGCCCTTGCGGTTCATGCTCAACACCAGCACAGCCCGCAGCACATCGGCGATGATCTTATATATGCGTGGCACCCGGCCACCCCGGACAACGGAAGCCAGGTCCTTCACGATAGCATAAAATACCGTCCGGTCGATGGCTGTTCGGGCGGCCGCCACTACCTCCTCATGCCCCTTACCCTCCTTGGCCGCTTTGGCTGCTGCGGTGGCAATGAGCCCCAGTCCCACGGTGGCGTTGTTAGCATTCAGGATAGTGATATGGACTCGGGGAAGCCGCCGGGCCGCGTTTTCCGCCGAGTTGATGGTGCCGCTCACTGTCGCCGGCAGGTGCAGTGAGACGATACTGTCGTGATGGCTGGCGAGGAACTGATAGATACGCCAGAAATCGCCGGGCGTAGGCTGGGAGGTGTGGGGATAGTGGGGATTGGTGGCCAGCTCCTGGTAGAACTCCTTCGGTGAGATGGTGACTTTGTCCACATAGCCTTTGTTGCCGAAGTGCAGTTTCAATGACACCACATGGATGTCGTAGACCTCGATGAGTTCGGCTGGAATATCGGCAGTGGAGTCGGTCACGACAGCTACCCCTTTTTGGGCACCCCGGGCCGTTCCGGTCTGCCGCTGCATGTCATCCACCTTCTCACCCGTCAGCTCTCCATAGGTCCGCACTATGTCGAAGACGGCCTGGGGTTCATTGGTGTGGATATGAACCCGGATGCGTTCCTTTGATCCCCCTAGCACCAGGCTGTCGCCCAGCCCCATGAGCGCTTCCCGCAGCTTATTGCGGGGGATGTCGCGGCCCAGGACCAGGCACTCGGCGCAGTAGCGTTGGTCGGTATCAGCGGAGGGCTGGGCCAGGCTGGTGTCAGGTAGCTCGATGGAAGGCAGGAACTGCTCCAGTTTCCAGCTGCGGCGGAGGGAGCCCCGGGTAATGAAATCGAGGATACCTCTGAGGATGTAGACGAATCCCTGGCCGCCGGCGTCTACCACCCCCCGTTTCTTCAGGATGTCCAGCTGCTCGGGTGTTCGACGGAGGGCCTCCTCGGCCCGGACCAGCGTTTCCTTAAGCAGTTGCATGAAATCGGTGACGCCTGCTCTGGTTCGCTCCTTGCAGCTCTCGACGACGGCCTTAATGACCGACAGGATGGTTCCCTCCACCGGTTCGGCCAGGGCTTGGCGGGCATACTCGTAGCCGTTTTCGGTGGCCCGGGTGAAATGCTGGACGGTCAGTTGTTGCAGCTCGGCGCAGCTGTCCGAGAAGCCCTGAAAGAACTGGGCCAGTATCACGCCCGAGCATCCCCGGGCGCCGTCCAGGGCGGCATCGGCGATGGCCACGGCGGTGCGGCCGGCGTGCACCTGGACCTGTTGGTCAGCGTTGTCCAGAATGAACATGAGCGTGAAGCTGAGGTTAGTGCCGGTATCCCCGTCAGGGACCGGGAAGACGTTGATGCGGTCGAGGTGCTGCTGGTGGGACAGCACCTGGTGGATGCCGGCGGTCAGTCCTCGATACAGGCGGATGCCGTCCAGATAGGTGATTTTAGCCTCTGACATGCCTAGCTCGTGAACGGGTGCTCAATCGTACGCCCACCCGACGTGGAAGCCATCTCCATTCTAACGATTAGGTGATATATTACCATTGACAGCCAAAATTACCATACAATTTGGTTCTGAGCACCACATATACGTCTTACTACCGTGCTAGAAATGCAGTATATGCCGATCTTAGCATCCGTAATCGAAGTAACGTCACACCGGGTATTGAGTAACAGGTGTGCGAACTCGTCTGATGATGTGGAAGAAGGTTATTGGAATCACGGGAAATGGCCGTTACTTTTTTTAATAATACAAATTCCTTTTATGACCTATAAAAGTAGGTTACATGGAAACTCAATCAAGGTGATTATATTTTTAGGATGCAATCGATGAAAAGGATTCTCACGTTATCGACCATAGCGGTTGTTACCTTATTTCTATCTGGATGTGCCCCTTCCCGCGCCGTTCTCACACTCTCCGACCTGGATCCCAAGCTGGCGTTTCTGGAAGAGCATGGAATTTATGTCGCCCTGATAGACTATCCGGTTACCGGCATCGAGAAATACAATGAATTTTTCAAATCTAGTGCCCTGATATACTACACAGCGGAGCTGGCTGGTTCGATGGTGAATGATGCCACCGCGAATCTAAAGCGATTTGCACGTGACCGCCTGGCCGGAGCGGTTATGGATGAGAATATCCGGGAGCTCATAGGGGATACACCGCCTGATCAGCTCAGTGTGGAACAATCGCTGGCGGTTATGAGAATGGAGCAGGAACGCGATCGGATCACGCAGCATGAAGTCGAATACTTCGCCACTACCATCGGTGAACTGGGCATTGCCTCATTCGCGCTGGTACGCGGCATCAAGGAAACACCCGATTTAATTAGAAGCGGTGGTGCCTTATTAACCAATGTTAAAGACGATTTCACCATATTTGGAATCCCCAGGTTCTGGGAAATCAGGCCAGTGGTGGAAGGACTCAATGAAAGCATAGATAGACTAAAGCACGTGCGTGATAAGGCACCGGTTATAGTGGAGGATATCGCGGTGCTAATTAGTGGAATCAAGGAACTAAGTGGATAAGGAGGGTTCGCTAAAAGAATGGTAAGACAAATGGCAAAGACTTATGCCCGGATAGCAGCAGCCACTGGTTTGGCCCTCGTTCTGGCAAGCTGCGCGGCTACCAGCGCCCCATCAGCTCTGGAAGCGGAGCTGGTTACGGAGGAACAACCGGCGGTGAGTTTGTCCATGCCCCCTGGATGGGATGACGCCATTATTGATCGCATCAAGGCCGGTGAGGGGCTGAAGAAACGGGTCGCTGTTCTGGACTTTGAGGGCGCCGAGAAGCTGGCAGGCAAAGTAGACCTGAAGCTCGCGGACCTGCTGATCACCTCCCTGGTCAGGTCGGGCCGGTTCGATGTTATCGAGCGTACCAGGATGCACCAGGTATTGTCGGAGCAGGACCTGGGCCTCACCGGCATTATGGATGAATCCACCGCTGCTCAGATGGGCAAGGTTCTTGGTGCGGAATACGTCGTGCTGGGAGCGATTACCTCAGCAACGCAACAGAGCATTGATAAGTTCGGGTACATCCTGGTTGTGATTGAAGTTGGGCTGGACGTGCGGGCAGTGGATGCTACGAGCGGGAAAATCCTACTTTCCCAGCATGCTGTCGGCAGGAGCGAGAATAAAGTTGTGGTGACGTCGGAAGGCACGGTGGTCAGTGGCGCAATCGACTATGCTTCCACCTATGCCCAAGCATCCAAGGATGCCATACAGGGGATCGGAGCCAAAATTGGGGATCTCTTCCCGCTGCTGGGCTATGTCGTTCTTGCTGATGAGACCCAAGTGATCACCGATATTGGGGAAGATCGCGGAATGTCAATAGGAGACAATCTCATAGTCTTCCGAATAACCGGTGAGATTACGCATCCAGCTACCGGTGAGCATATCGGATGGAACAAAGAGGTTTTAGCAGCGATCACCATTCGTACCACCGAAAAAAATCTGTCAACCGGCCAGATTACTTTTAAAAAAGGCGATTCCACGACGATACAAGCGGGCGATTTAGTTATCTCCGCTTCGCAATGAGAGTAACGATGGTATTTGCTGTATGTTCTCGGGAGTAGAAGGCTTGGCGGGGGGCAGAATTAAGGGCCGGCTCCCCGATCCCGACTTTCGCGTTCCGACTTCATTTCCAGCAGTCGCTATCTTTATATAGTCCTTCGACACAGGCTCCTTTCACAGGAGGCCGATAGCAGCGGCACAAGACTGCACGGCC
>JBGVTM010000288.1 GCA_041862535.1 Candidatus Neomarinimicrobiota bacterium
GTTGAGCCGGCCGGCGGCCAGGAAGAGGATAACCCCAATCAGGACGAAAAAGATTGCGACCGTCCCAATCCGCTTGCGGATACCTGCCGCAACATCTAAATGATTCTCAGTGGGCGGGATTTCAGGTTCTGTGTTCATACGACCTCCCGGTTCGGGTTTATCGCCAGCAGCCCAGCCATTATTTTTAATGAAACCATACCGTCTTTAGAAGCCGGTTAGCAGGAATTTAGATAAAAACCGTGTTACGTGTAACAGTCAGCGGCATCAATTGGAAGCACTATATCTTGTCTATATAATGCCCCTGCGTAGATATTCCTAATAACATGAATGGAAATAATTCGCGCTATTCCACCAGGCTCAAATTAATTAAATAAGTAAATCGCGCCGTGCCGGGGTCTATCTGTAGTCTTATCCTTGGTATCCCCTGTCGGGGCAGGGGCTAGCGGGAAATTCAACAAAATCCATACAAAATTCAGCATTTTAAGATTTTCACCCGACGGGAGGCGTGAATCTGGAGTGTAGAATTTTCTACTCCATATCCAACGGAGCGGGAGCACTCGCGGGCTGATATGGCGGCGGCATCAACATAGTGCCGGAATATAAGTCAATGTCAACGGTTTGTCGTTCGCCTGGTGCGCCTGGTGCGCGAGAAGGGGAAAAAATGAACCGCAAAGACGCGAAGGGTAAAAAGGAAGATAAACTACCGATACTGCGGCGTCACCAGCCGGGACATGTAAAAGCCGGAGGGTACTCAAATCTAAATTCCCTACTGAGTCTAGGTGAGCCTTTTCGCATAGTTTGGTATGTACCAATTCCTCAAAAGATCAGGTCTCCAAAAGGATTTTATCGGTTTGAGCGAAGTTTCGTTATTTGCTCTTGAGCAATTTCTAATAAATCGAGATGAGCATCACCTGCATCGAGCAATAGTTTATCGGCAAGCTCGTAACGTTCAAGCGCCTTACCGGGTTCACCTAATACCTTCAAGAACTCCGCACAAAAAAATGTGATGACACTTCTTTCAGATACATCAGTAGTAGGCGCGAGGGCTTGGTCCATCACGTCTATAATATTCAGAGGCTTGGAACTTCGGTACCAGGGTTGAATTATTGTCTGGTAGGTCTGATAATCTGATGGAGCTTCCTGGATATATCGGAGGGTTACATCAAAGGCACCGTCCCAGTCATTCAACTCAAACATTAAAAGTAGAATAAGGTTTATTGAAGTTGCATGATGAGGATCGATAGCAAGAGCCGAACTATAAGCCTTAATTGCCTCGGGTATGTTACCAAGGTCCTTTAGTATACTGCCGAGCAAAGAGACTGCATCTGCTTTTAAATGCTTGTCAGTGTAAAGTGTGCATGCTGCCCGGGCTGGCTTCAGAGCATCTTGCACATTGCCTAGGGATAACTGAGCAAGCGCCAGATTATAGTGGCTCGTTGGAAAATCCGAATCTCTTTCAATGGATAGATTGTAACAACGTACCGCCTCTTCAAGGTTGCCTTGATAGTGGTAGTTAAGACCAATGACAAAATGGGAGTGGCTATCATCCGCACCCAACCGCTGTGCATCCAGGAAATAATCAGCGGCGCGTGGTATCAGTCCTTCACAACCCTCCAGACAACATCCGCAGTTATTAGAACACCAGTAATAATACATCCCAAGACCATAGGGACCCTCCCATCTCTCTGGATACTGGCTGATAATACTGGTGAATACTGAATCGCTGCGAAAGACTACAGCCTGGTATTCACCGGCTTTGCCTCTGACCAAGGTAATATCTATTGGTCCAACGAAATCAGATAGGGAGAAGATACTGCCACCAACTGCGTATATATAGTATTCGAAAGCGATCTCCTGCTTTTTGAGGGATATGGTAGGATTAGTATCGTCCGGATCGACCTCGTACAAAAACCCTATCGCGGACCAGTATTTCCCTTCACTGATGAGGCTATCTGCAACTGCGATCGCCTCACTTGATCTCTGTCCTCGAAGGGTTATGACCAGAAAGAATAGCAGGATAATAATGTAGTGTACTTGCTTCAGTTGCATGTGCCTAGTCCTTCCCTTTGTTCCATAATTAAATGTTGGGAGTTTTGGATTCGGGAATTTTCATCCTACTTCAGCACCACCATCTTGATGGCCTTGTGTCCACCCGGCATTGCAGTTGGATAAAATGTTATTCAACTCGTATGTCCCCATGCCCGTATGCTTCCACGAGAGTGAGGACCGAATCAACACTTTTCTGCCGGAACCATTGGTATTTGCACCGGTAAGTATCTGCTGCAACCCGTCGGCCTGAGTCATCTTCCCGGTACCAGACATCTTTCCAATAGCCTGCCTGCCTGCCTTTATTGACCAGCGTCTTCACCACTTTCTGGTCGCGATCTACGATCCAGATGAATACAAAGGTAGACTCCTCCAGTGCGGAGAGGATCGTGGTTGAGTCAACCGCGGGATTGGGGAAACTGGGCCCGATCTCATCTAGTAATGGGGGTCCTGGATCAGGTTCAGGTCGATACTGAATTCTCCAGTCATCCGGATCTTCCTTAAGAATGATCATGTTTCCCAGGCTATCAACGGTTGTAACGGTGATACCCTGGAACGGATGCTCCTCTTCAAATAGGTCACAGGTAATTAAGAAGATCGGCAGCAAAGCGCCGAGTGCCTTCAGGAAATTCCGCTTCATCCAATATTGGTTGTCTGTCTTTGGGTTCATCCTGGTACCTCCGACTCGCTGGTTGTACAACGTCCCGATATAACAAAGCAGGGTGAGTTCTTACTCAGTTATGTCAATGCTATCCTAAACTACATGACCGCATCAAAATTGACAAGCAATATCTTACGAATGATGGTGGTTGATAGAGAGCAAGGTTAAATAAGCTACTTGCAGACTAGGCAATGAACGAGTCAGGAAGTGGGCACCAATGGGCAAATACTTGCCCTCTTTTCCTGCCCCATTTTTGTTGTAGCGACAGAAGGTACATGAACTGAATCCCGCCGTTGGCGGGATCGTGGACGGGACTACTTTGAGACGCTACTTCAGCAGCAGCATCTTGATGGACTTGCTGTGACCCTTGGTCACTAATCGGGCGATGTAGACGCCGGAGGGAACTGAGCGGCCGGTCTGGTCGCGGCCATCCCACAGGGCTTGATAGTAGCCCGGTTCCTGGTAGCCGTCTACAAGTGTCGCAACTTCCCTACCCAGGAGATCGTAGACGATCAATGAGACCTCGCTGGCATGAGGCAGCTCGTAAAGGATGGTGGTGGCGGGATTGAAGGGATTGGGGTGGTTCTGCTTGAGCGAATACGCTTTCGGTAAATAACCCTCGGAGATATTTTCCGTTGATAACAACTCGATAAGTGGTCGACGCCAAATTCCATCGTTGGTACCTGCAAAGAGAAAGTCACTATTGGCACCAAGAGTAGTCACATAGCTATATCCCTCGAGGTTTAAACCTTCACTGACCTCTATCCAATTCGCACAACTATTAAGCGTTAGGTATATCTTATCACCAATAGCTGCAAAAAGCCCCTTATCAAACAACTTTAGATTCGCTACGATAGCATTGCCTGGCAGACCAGCATTAACGGACGTCCAGCTCAAACCATTATCGAGTGAACGGTATACTCCGTTACCGCCTGTCCCTGCAAACAGAACCGAATCTTTGGCCACCAGTGAATACACTTCATTTATGGGCAAATCCGAGCTAATAGAGGTCCAGGTTGTTCCATTATCAACTGTGCGGTATATCCCCTCATCATTTCCTGTGGCATAGAGGATTCCGCCTTCAGCAACGAGGGTAAGAATGCCTCCAGACACCACTGTGTCTGATGGCACTCTGTTCCAACTAGTACCCCTGTCTGGTGACTGATAAAGCTGGCCGAACGGATTCGCAAAAATATATCCATTACTCGCTTGGATTGAAGTTGCCCCATAATATGCTGAGAAAACAGAATCCCAAGACACACCATAGTCGCAAGAGCGGAAAATGCATGGAGCAGGAGGACAGAATCCAGCACAATCCCATGCGCTGACAGCGAAAAGAGTATCGTTAATAGAGTCAAATGCGAATATATCAATTGTTCCTATTCCTGCTAATGTGTCCCAACTCAGTCCATCGTTAGGAGAATAATAGATAGAGTCGCGAATAGCGGTAAAAATACCTCCTCCTTCCACAAATACAGCCCCGATCCATTTACCCGGAAAACCTGCTCGAGACCACTGTGACTCTGCCGTAGTTATTAAAAGCAGACAGATTACCAAGGAGGAGAGAAGTTTCTTCACCTCTACCTCAACAGCACCATTTTGATGGACTTCGCGAACTCCGGCGTAACCAGCCGGGATATGTAGATGCCGGAGGGGACTCTATCAGTAAACTAGTCATGCCAATGCCAAACTACCTTTTCATCTTTCCTGTTGTTCAGATAGTCTTCGAACTGTTCTTGGCTAGTCCATTCTTTAAGATGTCCATCGCAATCGTAGATTCGGCAGTAAGCACAGGAAGAGACGGGTATCTCGAAATGAAACAGGTAGCTGCCCCTATATTCATGCTGATAAATCACACTACCCATGTAATAAAGCTCACTTTCAGCTTCCTCTATCAACTCCATGAACCAGTCTGGATTCATTTCGCCGCAGATGTTGTATTCGTCATAACAGGAATTCTCCTCTGGTTCTTCGCAGCTAGGGAAGAAAAGAATCACAGATACTATCAACACAGTAGGTTTCAGGTAACTATTCATTATGATATCCACCTACGCTTCTGTAGGAATTGATGAATGTCAGTGCCCTTAGGCACTCGTCAGGCCGGGATGACTACAGATGTGAAGCTTGATTAATCGGGCAGGACGACGACAAGTGCCTTAGCTGCACCATAGTCTATCAATTAACATAGAAGTCTTCGTCAGAAGACTACTAGCGCAAAGTACGTAGCGTATTGTAAAGTGGCAAGCTAATTAGGGAAAGTTTCGCGAATCTACACTTTATTGGACAGGTAGGGATTTTTCTCCTCATAGTGCAGCGGACTTGTAATCCCTAGACGGGATTTTCGTCAGCCGTTCTTGTCAGCCGTTTTCTTTTGTCTACGGGAGCGCAGTGGCCTGAGCCCCGCTGTTGGCGGGATTGTAGACGGGACTGCTTTGAGACGCTACTTCAGCAGCAGCATCTTGATGGACTTGGAATACTCCGGAGCGCTCAACCGGGCAATTTAGATGCGGTGGGCACATGGCGGCGGAGTTTGTCCCAGCCGTTCCAGGTGACACGGTGCTTGCCTGCCGCGGAACGACCACTGGTCAGTACCTCGATTTCTTTCCCGAGCAGGTCGTAGACCGTTAATATCCCATAAGGACTGACGATTATTATTTGAGCTGGACAAGGGACAGATACAGCGAGCAACGTCCGGTAATCAGAAAACCTCCAGGACCACCACTGACCTGGCCGGTAAGGTAGCCACCAACTCATTGCCATTCAGCACCGCTGCGTCGAAAATCGTCGGCTTGACAGCTTCAGGGTTGTCAAAGGTGTTATGGCTATTTATTGCAGGAGCGGTGAGCACCTGGCCGGTCACACCTTTCGGTTTGGCGCCCCGGATCTCGCAGGTGAGCTCGGCGGGCCGGCGGGGATCAAGGTTGCAGATCGAGATATGGATTTTGCCATCAGCATCGCGCGAGGCCGAGGCCTGCAGGGCCGTGATAGCCTCATCGCCGTACCGATACTCCCTGCTGCGCAGCTCTACCGGTAGAAGGGTGGCGTCCTGATGCACCTTGAACATGTCAAAAACATGGTATGTGGGGGTAAGGACCATCTGCTCACCCTCGGTGAGGATAATGGCCTGGAGCACGTTCACCGTCTGGGCGATATTGGCCATTTTTACCCGGTCGCAGTGACGGTTGAAAATGTTCAGATTGATGGCAGCCACTAGTGCGTCGCGCAAGGTGTTCTGCTGGTACAGGAAGCCGGGATTGGTGCCTGGTTCTACATCATACCAGGCGCCCCACTCATCTACTAAAAGTGCCACGTTGCCATCAGGATCATACCTGTCCATGATGGCCTCGTGTCTGGTAAGAATGCTGTCCATCGCCAGTGTCTTTTGCAAGGTACCAAACCATTCGTACTCACCGAATTGGGTAGCAGATCCCTTCTTGTCCCAGTCCTCAAATACAGTGTATTTATGAACGCCGATGCCCTGCATGGCCCACCCCGGTACATTTTCCATCATCTCTTCCGTCCAACGATAATTCTCACCATATGAGCCGCTGGCGATCTTGAAAGGTTTATTCGCACCAAATGCCCGCACATAGGTTTGATATCGACGATAAATGTCGACATAGTATTCAACTCGCATGTTGCCGCCGCAGCCCCAGTTTTCATTACCGATACCCCAGAATTTCACCTTCCAAGGCTCGTCCCGCCCGTTCCGGCGGCGAAGGTCCGCCAGGGGACTGCGACCGTCAAAAGTAGTATACTCTACCCAGTCGGACAACTCTTCAACGGTACCGCTGCCGAGATTACCACTGATATATGGCTCGCAACCGACCAGTTCGCACAGATCCAGGAACTCATGGGTGCCAAAGTGATTGTTTTCGGTCACGCCGCCCCAATGGGTATTGACCATGGTGGGCCGGTGCTCGTGGGGACCAATGCCATCTTTCCAGTGGTATTCATCGGCGAAGCAGCCACCCGGCCAGCGGAGCACCGGCACCTTGATCTGTTTCAGCGCCGCGATTACGTCGTTGCGAATCCCGCGAGTGTTCGGGATCGAACTGTCCTCACCGACCCAAATGCCGCCGTATATGCAGCGTCCCAGGTGCTCAGAAAAATGCCCATATATATTCCGGTTAATAATATTCCGCCCCTGATCAGCGTGGATCACCAGCCTGTTTTCAGTGGCCCGGTCTTTGCCGCAGGTCATCATCGACAGCAGCACTGCTGCCGAGGTTAATAGTAGAATCAGCGGCGTTCCAGGCCGGGACACTTTATAATCATAAATAGGTATCATTGCTTTTATCCCTTCTCAATTACGCCGTCGCGAAGCTGGTATATTGGTAGGAAGTTTTTCGACCAGCATCCAATTTTTATAAAGTTAGGTAGCTCAAGCTTGAAAGAAAAGGGAGCCTGTCTCGATGGTTCAATGGAGTTCATCCCGCAATTGCGGGAATCCGAGCATCGCTTCGATCCTTCGGTTACTCCTTCGGCAGGCTCATGATGACCCTGCGGGTCGCATAAGCAGCACTCCCGCCTTTTGCGGGACTGTCCATAATGCTATTTAATGGCATCATTTTGATGGACTTGATTGAGCCCGTGTAATCGGATGGGCATAATGGTCAGTTGATGACCAGAAGCAGTAAAAGAATAACCGCTATAACGAACGCCACAAGATAGGGGATTCGCAGATGCCTGGCACAATTCCAGCAGCGGTACCCCAATAATGGGCCATAGAACAGGGGCCAAAGGGGATTGAGCCAAACACCTTCCGCTTCATCACGAGGAATGCTCTTATGGCAGGTAGCACACAGCCTGGTTTCGGTACTTGGAACCTTCATATACACCTTACTTCAGCAGCACCCCCGCCTACGGCGGGACTTTTCGTGCGCTATTTCAATAAAAGCATCTTAACCGCTTTGCTGTACTCCGGTGTTGTTAGTCGGGCGATGTAGATGCCGGAGGGGAGTTCATAGCCATCTACATTTCGGCCATTCCACTGCGTCTGGTGATAGCCCGGTTCCATGTAACCATCCACCAGCCGAGCCACCTCCCGCCCCAGCAGGTCGTATACCATCAGCGACACCTCACCCGCCATCGGCAGGTCGAAACGGATGGTTGTCGTGGGATTGAAGGGATTAGGAAAGGCCGGGGCCAGGTAAAATGCAGCCGGTGCTGGCTCAGCCCTACCCGTACCGAGCAGTGGGTATTTCACTACCTCCAGGTTATCGATCTGCATGTCATCGTATATGATCCCACCGACCCATATCTGAATCCTTAAGGAATCAATCCCGCCGATCTGGAGGTCCTTCTCGGCCTGATAGAAGGTCCAATTCAGGGAATCAGTACAGACCTCAACCATCTTAGTGGCTGGGGCATACCAATCCGCCGGCCCAACCACAACGCAACCACTACCAGGTGTAACCTCACCGGCCTTACCCCAGAAGGAAAGTCGATACGTGCCGTCACCCGTTGTGCAGGGAATATCAATCCAGGCTGCCGGTTGGAGACAACCCCCACCGACCAGTAACGAACGCGAGCCCTGACCGGGAGCCGGATCCTCAACGAACATCCAGTAGCCGAGACCGACCCAGTCGGTAGTATCCTCCGGGACTTCGAACGAGTTGTTGTAGATGACCAGGGAGTCTGTGGAGGCGGTCTGGGCCTGGAGAACGCAAAGTGCCACCACCAACCATGCTATTAGAAAGCGAGGTAAGTTATCTATCTTCATCGTCCTGCATCCCTTTCTTTTCTTTTTATAATCCTGCACAACAAAAAAAACAGCTGCCAGTCATAGTAGAGGCTCATTATGGCGTAT
>JBGVTM010000289.1 GCA_041862535.1 Candidatus Neomarinimicrobiota bacterium
TGGTATCCATCTTCAATCCTGATTCACCCCTGCACGACGGGGCGGTAATTATTCAGAACGAGATCATAGAAGCTGCCCAGTGCATTCTCCCTTTGAGCGAGAGCGAGACCATGGACCCGGGTATGGGGACCCGCCACCGTGCCGCCCTGGGCCTGACGGAAGAGTCGGATGCGCTGGTAGTGGCGGTATCCGAAGAAACGGGCCAGGTATCGCTGGCCATCGATGGCACCCTACACCGGAACCTCGACGAGGCGGACCTGCGAGGGCTACTGAATAAGTACATCTTTATCAGCAGCGGCGAGTAACGTTAACCTCAAGTGCGGGGTTCCCCATTATCAATGTCTTATCATAGGGCCGTCTGTTAACTTTCAAGCCGGCAAGATTTGTCTCTTGCCTTCAGAGGAACCTCGGATTAACCTTAATTTAAGTGTGATAATTGGCGAAGGCATATGAGCAAGACTGAATCCCAGACCGCCAGGAACCTGGAAGACTACCGCGACGGGTTTCACTCCGTAGAGGCTCGCTACCGTGAGCTCTGGAGGTACCTTTGACCTGGAGACCCTGAAAAAACAGATAGCCCACCTTCAACAGTTCACTACCGAACAGAGTTTCTGGATCGATCCGGTAAGCGCCCAGGGAACCCTCAAGAAAATCAGCCGCTTGGAGAAGGAGCTGCACCTGTGGGAGGAACTGGCCTCCCTGCATGATGAGGCCGAAATCCACCTGGAGTTGGCGCAGGAGGAAGGGGCTAGAGTTGTCTCCAAGGAGGCCCAGGAGACCCTGGAACGTTACTGCTCGGCCCTGGACTTTGCCGAGGTGCGGCACCTGCTCAGTGACCCGGATGACGAGAAGGATGCTCTCCTTACTATTCATCCAGGGGCTGGCGGGACCGAATCCCAGGATTGGGCCGAGATGTTACAGCGGATGTATATCCGGTGGATTGAACGCCACGACTACCAGTATCAGATCCTCGACTACCAGCCCGGCGAAGAGGCGGGTATTAAGGATGTGACCATTGAGGTAAAGGGTGAGCGGGCCTATGGATATCTCAAGGCCGAAGCCGGGGTTCATCGCCTGGTGCGCATTTCACCCTTTGATGCCAGTGCCCGGAGGCACACCTCCTTCGCGTCGGTGTTCGTCTATCCTGCTGTAGCAGATGACCTGGAAATTGAGATTAATGAGAAGGATCTGCGCATTGATACTTACCGTTCCAGCGGCGCTGGCGGTCAGCACGTCAATAAAACCGACTCCGCTGTGCGCGTTACCCACCTGCCCACCGGAATTGTGGCCCAGTGCCAGAATGAGCGCAGCCAATTGAAAAACCGGGCCACCGCCATGAAAATTCTTATGGCGCGGCTGTATGACCTGCGCCGTAAGGAACAACAGGCTGAGCGACAAAAGTTGGAGGACACCAAAAAAGACGTGGCCTGGGGTAGCCAGATACGCTCGTATGTGTTTCAGCCCTATACCATGGTCAAGGACCACCGCACCCGCGAGGAAACCGGGAATATCCAGGCCGTGATGGACGGGGATATCGACCGTTTCATTCACGCCTATCTTGTGCAAAATGCAATGTTATCAGGTAGAAAAAACGTGACCGACAAGTCTGCAGAAGAGGTCTCAAGGTCATGACGCAGCAACAGAGGACACTCCACGAAATCCGGCTCATCCGGCAGAAGAAACTCCACGAACTGAGGCAAATGGGGATCAAACCCTACCCCTATCGTTTTGAGGTGACCCACCATAGCGCGGACATCCAGGCCATGAAAGACAGCCAGTTTCCCCCTGATGTGGCCGTGGCCGGGCGGGTCGTATCCCTGCGTCGGATGGGGAAGGCTAGCTTCGCTCATTTGCTGGATGATAAAGGGAAGCAGCAGATCTACGTGAAGGTGGACCTGGTAGGGGAAGCCGCTTATGAGGAGCTCTTCCGCCGGGTTGATCTGGGGGATTTTCTGGGAATCCAGGGACGGGTCTTTCGCACCAAAACGGGGGAGATTACCGTGGAGGCCCGAGCTATTCAGCTGCTGGCCAAGTCCCTTAGGCCTCTGCCTAATTTGAAGGAGAAAGAAGGGGAGGTCTTCGATCCCTTTGCGGACAAGGGAAACCGCTATCGTCACCGCTACCTGGATCTCATTGCGAATCCCCAGGTGAAGGAGATTTTCATCAAACGGGCCCGGATTATCCGGTTGTTACGCCAGTTTCTTGACGATCATGGCTACGTGGAGGTGGAGACCCCTGCCCTGCAGCCCCTCTACGGCGGCGCCTCGGCGCGGCCCTTTACTACCTATCATGGTACCCTTGATCAGACACTCTATCTGCGGATCGCCGATGAGCTCTACTTGAAACGCCTCATCATCGGCGGCTTTGAGAAAGTCTACGAGATCGCCAAGGACTTCCGCAACGAAGGAATGGATCGCTACCATAATCCGGAATTCACCGCCTTGGAGTATTATCAGGCTTACGCCGACTATAACGATATGCTGGCATTCACCGAGAAGCTCTTCAAGACCCTGGCTGAGTACCTGGGCAGCGTAACTTTTACTTATCAGGGCCATCAGATTGATCTGCGCCCAGCCTTCAGCCGAGTTGGCCTATTTGATCTTTTGAACCAATATACGGGCATAGACTTCAGCAGCGTCACCGATGTCGATCAACTTTATAACTTTGCTGAAGAGCGTAAGCTCGATGTCGTAAAAGGGCTCAGTTATGGTCAGCTGCTTGATAAAATCTTTGGCCTGCTGGTGGAACCCCAGCTGATTCGGCCTACCTTTGTGGTGGATTACCCCAAGTCAACCTCGCCCCTGGCCAAGGCCCATCGTGACGGTCCTGACAGCCTGGTGGAGCGGTTCGAGCTCTTCATTGCCGGGATGGAGTTTGCCAACGCTTTCACGGAGCTCAATGACCCTTTGGATCAGCGCACTCGGCTGGAAGCTCAAGCCCAGCTCCGGGAGGCCGGTGATGAGGAAGCCCAGGTAGTTGATGAGGAATTCCTCGAGGCTATGGAGTTCGGTATGCCCCCCACCGGTGGGGTGGGGATCGGCGTTGACCGCCTGGTGATGCTTTTCACCGGGCAGGACTCGATCAAGGACGTCATCCTATTCCCGGCCATGCGCCCCCTTCAGACGTGACCCCGCAGCGGCTTATTGCTCTTCGCTATCTGCGAACCAAGCACAGCTACGGTTTCATCTCCTTCATCGGCTACTTGGGGATGACCGGTCTGGCTATCGGCGTGGCGGCCCTCATTCTTACCCTGAGCGTGATGCGTGGCTTCGAGGAAGAAGTTGAAAACAAAGTGGCCGGTATGGATGGTCACCTCCGGCTTGCCAATGCTCTGGGTGAGGAGGTTCCGCTGCCGGATACACTCCTTCAGCACCTGAGGCTGCACCCGGAAGTGGAAAAAGTCGTCCCCTTTCTTGCCCGCCATGCCCTGGTCCGCCGGGGGATACAATCAGATGGTATCTATCTTCTGGGTGCCGATTTGCAGCAGCTCCAGGAGACCGTCAATATAAAGAACTTCATCATTACGGGGCAGCTCCCGCCACCAGGGGATACGTCTTCTATCATCCTCGGCGAGAAATTAGCCAACCTGCTTAGGATAGGAGCGGGGGATAAGGTAATTGTGTTTGACATCACCTACCTTCTGGGCCAACAAGGGATTCGGGGCCGGGAGCTTACCGTGGCGGCCACCTATCGCTCGGGCATGGTGGAATACGACCAGCTTCTGGCGTTTACCTCGCTGAGCACAGCCCAAGCCTTGTTTGGCCAGAGGCAATCGCCCTCCAGGGCCATTATTAATATCGCCCAGCGTGACCGAGCTGATGAGCTGGCGGCGGTTTTAGAAGAGGAGCTGGGTTTTCCCTATTACCTGATCTCCTGGCGGCAGCGGCATGCCGGCCTGTTCAACTGGCTCAAGGGTCAGCAGTTACCCATCCTAATCGTGTTCGGATTCATCGCCGTGGTGGCCCTGCTGAACATCCTCAGTACACTTGCATTAGTAGTGGTTGAGAAGCAGCGCGATATTGGAATCTTGCGCAGCCTTGGATTCAGCCGCAAGCAGATCCAGCGTATTTTCCTGTACCAGGGTGGTGTGGTGGGCCTGGTCGGCAGTGGCGCGGGGATTGTTCTAGCCCTTATTCTGGGCTTTCTCCAGCGAAAGTTTCAGATCCTGGCCCTAGAGTCGGATATCTACTTCATGGATGCTCTGCCGGTGCAGTGGTCCTGGCAGTCTCTGGTGGTCATTCCGCTCCTGGCCGTGGCTCTAGCGCTGCTGGCGGCGGTGTGGCCGGCGCGCCGTGCTGCCGCTGTCCAGCCCGCTGAGGCCTTGAGGTATGAATAGTTCCTGGTTCCTGGCCCGGCGCCTGCTGTTCTGGCGGCAAGAGCGGCGCAAGCTCAATCGCAGTGCCATCATCTCCGTTGTCGGCGTGGCGGCGGGATCAGCCGTGCTGGTGCTCTCCCTTTCCATCCTCAACGGATTTGAAGCCGAGGTTTGGGACAGCCTGCTGCGTTTTGAACACCACACGGTGCTGCTGCCACGTACGAGTCACGTAGATGTTGAGGCTGCCAGAACCGCTTTGGCCGCAGCCGGGATCAAAGCCCAACCCTATGCCGAGCGAAAGCTGGTGGTTCAATCCGAAGAGGGTTACCGCCTGGTGACTGCCCGAATCGTGTCCGACCTTTCTGCTCAGCAGGCTGCCTTCGGCGAGGCTGTCCTTCAGGCACTGCCTTATACACCTGCAAAGAACGGGGTTATGATAGGCTCCCTGCTGGCCGACAGACTGGGCCTGCTTCCTGGCGATGAGCTGCGACTCTTCTCACCACTGGATATCTCGCTGGCCAATCCCACCCCGCCACAGCTGGAGGCGACGCTACAGGCGGTCTATGAATTCGGCATCCTTGATTTCGACGAGGACTATCTCTTCACCGATTTCCAGGCGGCTGAAAAACTGGTACCCCGTCTGGCAGCCTACAGCGGGCTATCTCTGGCAGTGACAGGGAAAGATGGTGCGGATCTGCCTCCGGGACTACTGGGTGCGGGGGATTGGGAAATGCGCACCTGGGAGACGGATCATGCCGATCTACTTACTGCCATGAAAATGGAAAAGCTCGGCAGCATCGTGATTCTCTTTCTGATCATTTTGGTTGCCTCCTTCAATGCTACCAGCACTATGGTCATGTCGGTAATGGAAAAATACCGGGAAATCGGTATCCTTCGCTCCATGGGTGCGACCCGCCGGTTCATCAAGACCTTATTCCTCCGTCAGGGCTTATTGATCGGGCTGCTGGGCGTTAGCACAGGGGTGGGGCTGGGTGTGGCCGTTTCGCTGGGACAGATGGTCTACCGCTTCATCCCTGGTCCTGAAGGGCTCTATGCTCAGGGGGGCCTGCCGATGGATCTACGCTGGGTGGACGTGCTGGTGGTGATTGTGGGTGCCCTAGCCATGAGTTTGGGAGCAGCTTGGTATCCTGCCCGCTACGCTACTTCTATCGCTCCGGGGCAGGCGGTTAACTACGAGAAATAATATGGCGCTTCTTTCGGCACATGACATTCACAAAAGCTATCCCGTGGACGACGCGCGTCTGCCGATCCTCAAAGGAGTGAACCTGGAGGTGGAGAAAGGAAGTATCGTTGCCCTGATGGGACCCTCCGGAAGTGGCAAATCGACCCTGCTCAATATTCTGGGTACCCTGGATCGTCCTGATCGGGGTCGGGTGCTCCTTGATGGGCAAGATGTCAGTGGCCTCACGGATGATGATCTTTCCCTTTTCCGTAATCGGAACATTGGATTTGTTTTCCAGTTTCATCATTTGCTACCGGAGCTCAATCTATGGGAGAATCTGGAGCTGCCACTGCGGTTGGCAGCTGGCCGAAAAACGGTGGATACTTCCTATCTTCAGGAATTGCTCGAGCTAACCGGACTGCTCGATCGCCGCAGCCACTACCCCAGTCAGCTCTCCGGTGGAGAACGCCAGCGGGTCGCGGTGATTCGAGCCCTGGTCAATCGGCCTGGCATTGTTCTTGCCGATGAACCAACAGGAAACCTGGATGCGGGAAATGGTGCCATCTTAATGAACCTGATTAAGCAGTTAAGGCAGGACCACGGGCAGACGTTTCTCATCGCCACCCACAGCGAAATATTGGCTGAAAAGGCCGATCGCCGACTGTATCTGCGTGATGGAGTAATTAACATCACACCGGTGGTTGCTGGATGAATTGCCAGGGAGTAAATTTGAATTGATGAATGGGATGAATGTGGCATGAAGGAAAATTTTACCAAGCGGGTACAAAATATCCTCAAGAACGCCAAGGAAGAGGCTATTCGTCTCGGACACAGCTATGTCGGGTCCGAGCATTTGCTGCTGGGGATCATCAAGGAAGGCGACGGTCAGGCCTATGAAGTTCTGGCTTCCCTGGCTGAAGACATCCAGGATCTGCGGAATGAGATTGAAGACATGGTGCGATCTTCAGGCGGTACCATGACCCTGGGACATCTTCCCCTTACCCGCCGGGCCGAGAGAATCCTTCGTACCACATTCACCGAGGCTAAAAGTTTCCATGAAGAGGCGGGCGATGACATTCACCTCCTGCTGGCTATTGCCAAAGAGACGGAGGGTGTGGCCAGCGAAGTGCTGATACGTTTCGGCATCGATTATGCCGCTATCAAACAGCGCATCGTAAGTCATCAGCAATCTACTGCCCGTTCCCGAAAAGCGGGCCGCGCGGCGAAGAAATCTACCACCCCTACCCTCGATCACTTCAGCCGTGACATCACGGAACTAGCCGCAGAGTCGGCCCTTGATCCGGTCATTGGTCGCGAGAGGGAGATCGAACGGGTAGCCCAGATTCTTTCCCGGCGGAAGAAAAATAATCCGGTGCTGATCGGCGAGCCCGGGGTTGGGAAAACCGCCATAGCCGAAGGGCTGGCTGCTAAAATCATGGCCCATCAGGTACCCAGGGTACTTTACGGTAAGCGTGTGGTGGCGTTGGACCTGGGTGGTCTGGTGGCTGGCACAAAGTATCGTGGTCAGTTCGAAGAACGCCTTAAAGCGCTCATGCACGAGTTGGAAACCTCCAAAGAGGTTATCCTCTTCATTGATGAGTTGCACACCATTGTCGGTGCTGGCAGTGCCAGTGGGTCACTGGATGCAGCCAACATGTTCAAGCCCGCCCTGTCCCGCGGAGAAATACAGGTTATCGGCGCCACTACCTTGGATGAGTACCGCCGCCACGTAGAAAAGGATGGGGCTCTGGAACGGCGTTTCCAGAAAGTAATGGTGTCACCACCCACCGTGGAACACTGCCTGCACATCCTTCAAGGGCTAAAGGAGCGATACGAAAATCATCACCGGGTCAGGTATACCGCTGAGGCCATCAAGGCGTGCGTGGAGCTAAGCAATCGCTACATCACTGACAAATTCATGCCTGATAAAGCCATCGATGTGATGGATGAAGCTGGTGCCCGGGTGCATATCAATAATCTGGTAGTGCCCCAGGAACTGGTTGATATGGAAAAGAATGTGGAAAAAATCCGCCACCAGAAAGAACAGGTGGTCAGCAAGCAGGATTTCGAGCAGGCTGCCAAGCTGCGGGACCAAGAGCGGTTTTTCTTGGAGAAGATTGAGCACTTGCAGCGCCAGTGGGAGGAGGATGAGACCCGGGAGTGGCCCGAAGTTACCGATGAGGATGTTGCCGATACTGTGGCCATGATGACCGGCATCCCCGTTAATAAGGTGGCGGAGAGTGAACTGGATAAGCTCCTCCATCTGGAGGATGTCCTCCGTGAATATGTTATTGGTCAAGACGAAGCCATTCACACGCTGAGCCGGGCGATCCAGCGTGCCCGCACGGGATTAAAGGATCCTCGCCATCCTATTGGCACCTTTATGTTTCTAGGGCCCACCGGCGTAGGCAAGACGGAGCTCGCCCGTGTTCTGGCCCAGCACCTGTTCAACCACGATGAGGCGCTGGTCAAATTCGATATGTCGGAGTATATGGAACGGTTCAACGTCTCGCGGTTGGTTGGGGCTCCACCGGGATATGTAGGTTATGAAGAAGGTGGCGAACTCACCGAGCGGGTACGTCGGAATCCCTTCGCCGTCGTCCTCTTCGATGAGATTGAGAAAGCCCACCCCGATGTATTTAATATACTTCTCCAGATTCTTGACGAGGGAACCCTTACCGATGGACTCGGCCGGCGGGTTGACTTTCGTAATACGGTAATCATTATGACCTCCAACCTAGGCGCCCGGGGCCTGGAGAGCGGCGGCTATGGCTTCACTCGCAGTGATGAGCCCGACGAGGCCAAGTTCCATGCGGAACTCATGTCAGAAGTGAAACGTATATTCAATCCTGAATTTCTTAACCGGCTCGATGAGATCGTTATATTTAACTCTCTCAAAAGGGAACACCTCTTTAAAATTGTTGACCTGCAGCTGCGGGACCTTAAGAATAATCTGGCCAGCAAGAACGTCACCTACAGGATCACCAAGGCAGCCAAAGAGCGGATCATCGAGGAAGGGTATAACCGGGCTTTCGGCGCTCGTCCCATGCGCAGAGTGATCCAGGACCGGATAGAGAATGTAATCGCTGAGAAATTCCTCAAACGTGAGTTCACGAAGGGTGGAGACATCCGCATCAGTGCCCGGGGCAAAAAGCTCTTCTTCGCTCAAAAAGCTTCCGACGTTAAAGATTCCGACGTTACTATGGTGGAGGAAACCGAATAGGGTTCACCGGTTCTCTCATATTTCCAGAAACACGCCATTTTTACCTCCCAATACCGAAAATTGTGCCATTTGGACATAATTTTCACCGCGGCACTATTCTTGTACCTAATGCGTTGAGAATTACACAGGGAGATTGAACATGGGCAAAATTATTGGTATTGACTTGGGGACCACTAACTCCTGCGTGGCCGTCATGGAAGCCGGTTCCCCTAACGTCATCCAGAATTCCGAAGGGGGTCGTACTACTCCCTCCATGGTGGCCTTCACCAAGAATGGTGATCGCCTCATTGGCCAACCGGCGAAGCGGCAGGCTGTGACCAATCCCCAGAACACTGTTTACTCCATCAAGCGGTTCATGGGCCGGCTACACATTGAAGTGGACCGAGAAATTGAGGAAGTGCCTTTCGAGGTCCAGGAGGGCTCGAAAGGTGAAGTCCTCGTAAAGGTGGGTGACAAGACCTACCCGCCTCCGGAGATCAGCGCTATGATCCTCCAGAAAATTAAGCAGACAGCTGAAGCTTATCTTGGTACCAAGGTGACGGACGCGGTCATTACTGTTCCGGCCTACTT
>JBGVTM010000290.1 GCA_041862535.1 Candidatus Neomarinimicrobiota bacterium
CTGTGCGGAGTTATTTAAACGCGCCAAAGGGGCAGGATTAACCACTTCTTTCGATCCTGGTTGGGATCCCCAGGAGGAGTGGACTGAGGATATCATGGAAGTCCTCCGAAATGTGGACGTCTTCTTGCCCAACGAACAGGAGGCCCTCAATATTTCGGACAGAAAGACGGTAGATGAAGCCCTGGCGGAACTTGGGTCCTATTCTCAAGTGGCCGTTATCAAACAAGGGGAAGAGGGAGTTACCTGCCTGGCTGATGAAAGGATCATTCGGGTGCGGACCTATCGGGTTGAGCCTGTCGATACTACGGGAGCCGGGGATAGTTTCAACGCTGGCTTCCTGAATGAGTGGCTCCAGGGGTCGGACATCCGGCAGTGCCTGAAGGCGGGCGCCGCCTGTGGTGCCCTGGCCACGACCAAGATGGGCGGGGCGACAGCCTCGCCGACCATGGAAGAACTGAAGCAGTTCCTGGCCAGTCATGAACACGAGGATATCTTCGGCAACTGACACTCCTGTAGGCTGCCGGAATCTTTTCAGCCTTTTATCATGAATCATCCCTTCGCAGAAGTAGTGGCGGCTCAAAAAGCAGGGCGCAGTCTGGGTATCTATTCCGTCTGCTCCGCCAATCGCTTTGCTATCGAAGCTGCCATGCTCCAGGCCAAAGCTGACGGAACTTCGCTCCTGGTTGAGGCTACCTCGAACCAGGTCAATCAGTTTGGGGGCTACACTGGCATGACCCCACAACGATTCGTGGCCTACATCCAGGATATCGCTAAATCTCTGGACTTTCCTATTGAGCGAGCGATCCTTGGTGGTGACCATCTGGGGCCAAACCCGTGGCAAGGTGAGCCAGCAGCGAGTGCCTTATTAAAAGCCTGTGAGCTTATCCGGGCGTATGTTGAAGCTGGCTTCACCAAAATTCACCTGGACGCCAGCATGCGCCTGGGAGATGATTCCGGTGATAGTCAAACTCCGTTGGATCCGGAGGTCATTGCCGGACGTTCGGCCGACTTATGCCAGGTGGCTGAGGAGGCTTATGCCGAGCGGCCCGCCGGTTCTTCGCCGCCGCTTTATGTGATCGGTACTGACGTCCCCATCCCGGGTGGCGGTAAGGGCGGTATTATAGAACACCATGTTACATCCATTCAAGGTGCGCAACAGACCATATGCTTACACCAGCAGGCATTTCAGAAGCGGGACCTTCCCTCGGCCTGGGAGCGCGTGGTCGCCGTTGTGGTGCAGCCGGGTGTTGAATTTGGCGACGCGATGGTCATCGAATATGACCGTGTTAGGGCGAAGGACCTATCCAGCTTCATTGAAAATGACGACCAGCTGGTTTATGAGGCCCATTCCACCGATTATCAGACCGGTGAGGCCTTGCGTCAGATGGTTGAAGATCATTTCGCCATCCTGAAGGTGGGGCCCTGGCTTACTTTTACCTTCCGGGAAGCGGTATTCGCCTTAGCCCGGATGGAAGCCGAATGGCTTGCGAATAAGAAGGGGATTACCCTCTCCCGTATCCGGAATGTTCTAGAGGAGGTAATGGTGGACCAGCCGGATTACTGGCGGAAACATTATCGCGGTGATGAAGCTCAGCTGCAATACGCCCGGAGCTATAGTTACAGCGACCGGGTGCGGTATTACTGGCCCCAGCGGGAAGTGCAGGAAGCGCTGAGCCGGCTGCTGAGCAACCTGACCGAGTACCGGGTGCCTTTGACATTGTTAAGCCAATACATGCCGGCTCAATACCGCGCAGTACGCAGGGGACGATTGACCACTATTCCGATCGATTTAATCCACAGTAAAATTATGGAAGTAACCCGGATTTATGCCCGTGCTTGTGGGCATGGCTCACAGTCACTGGTGAGTGAAGCAGGCTGAGTAAGTAGTCAATAATCAGAAGAGAGGTACCAGTGAAAGGAAGACCCTGGCTCGTATTTGCCATTATTACCACCCTTTTCTGGGGTGTCTGGGGAGCATTTATTGAAATACCGGAGAAAGCGGGTTTCCCCGCTACTCTTGGCTATTCCGTTTGGGCGCTCACAATGATTCCCTGTGCCCTGGTGGCCTTGAGAATCATCAGCTGGCAGTTGGAATATGATAAGCGATCCATTTTCCACGGTTCGATGGTAGGATTCCTTGGTGCTGGTGGTCAGCTGATCCTTTTTCAGGCCCTGCGCACGGGACCGGCCTACCTAGTATTTCCGATCATCTCATTGTATCCGGTTGTGACTATCATTCTAGGTGTGTGGCTACTCAAGGAGCATGCCGGCCGACGCTCGTGGACGGGCATTGTCATGGCGCTGTTTGCTATTATTCTACTGTCTTATCAGCCACCCGAGAGCCAGGCCAAGGGAGTTGTGTGGCTGTTTCTAGCTTTCTTTGTTTTCCTGTTCTGGGGCATCCAGGCCTACGTGATGAAGTTTGCCCAAGAGCGCATGAAAGCCGAAAGTGTGTTCTTCTACATGATGGCCACCGGGATTTTACTGATCCCAATAGCCCTGTTGATGACGGATTTTTCCCAGGACATCAACTGGGGCTTTCGGGGGCCCTATCTGGCGGCCATGATTCAGGTTCTTAATGCCGTGGGGGCCCTCATGTTTGTCTACGCTGTCCGCTATGGCAAGGCGATTATTGTGGTGCCCATGACGGCCCTGGCCCCGGTGATTACCATAATTCTATCCTTGATTATATACAACGTCATTCCCCATCCCATTACCCTGGCAGGTATGGTAGTCGCTGTTATTGCGATCTATCTCATGGCCAAATAGCCGGCAGCCTTGCTGGCCTCTCGCAAGTGTCTCTGACGCAGTCGCTGGGTGTCGGTGGCAGGGGGGCTGGCAGCGCATTCAATGAGCAGCGGCATTCAGGGCACCCTGATCAAGTATAGCTCTTAGAGGTTATTGCCGGCGAGGTCTGTCTGGTGTTGTAGTCGGGAAATGATATAGGCTTTCAGG
>JBGVTM010000291.1 GCA_041862535.1 Candidatus Neomarinimicrobiota bacterium
GGGAAAATCCCGCCGTTCCGACAGGGCAAAAAGGAGACGTTGAGTCTCCTTTTTTCTATCAAGGAGTCGCGGGTTCTCCCGGATGGATCCCTGGTGGGAAAATCCCGCCGTTCCGACAGGGCAAAAAGGGGACGTTGAGTCTCCTTTTTTCTATCAAGGAGTCGCGGGTTCTCCCGGATGGATCCCTGGTGGGAAAATCCCGCCGTTCCGACGAGGAAAGGGATCATTGACCCCTTTTTGTTCATGGAAGCTGCTACGATGTGGGGTACGCTACCTCACTTTTTAATCGTGATATCACTATTCGCATTTTAATCCCAGCAACCTATTACCCAATTTCCCGCTTTACGGTTAAATTCACCTCAACTCGTCACGTCAATTATCACCTGAGCACACGGATTTGGCGGTGCCGGAATCTAACAGCCTGAGATAGGGAGCATCCATTGGCAATCGATGATATCATTCAGGAGCCGCAGGTTGACGAAGACCTGGCCCTGGAACACGGCCTCTCCCGCGACGAATACGCCCGGATAGTAGACCTGCTAGGGCGCACACCCACTTTCACCGAGCTGGGCATATTCTCCGTCATGTGGAGCGAGCACTGCTCCTACAAAAGCTCCATCAAGGTCCTCAAGACCCTGCCCCGTTCCGGAGGCCGGCTCATGGTGTCGGCGGGGGAGGAGAACGCCGGGCTGGTGGACATCGGGGATGGCCTGGCGGTGGCCTTCAAGATCGAAAGCCACAATCACCCCTCGGCCATTGAGCCTTATCAAGGTGCGGCCACCGGCGTTGGCGGCATTATGCGCGATATCTTCACCATGGGCGCCCGGCCCATCGCCTGCCTTGATCCGCTTCACTTCGGCAGTCTGGATGATCCCCATAACCGCTTCCTGCTGGATCAGGTGGTCAGGGGCATCGCCGACTACGGCAACTGCCTGGGCATTCCTACTGTCGGGGGGCAGGTGATCATCTCCGATGCCTACAAGGGCAATCCGATAGTGAATGTCATGTCCGTGGGCGTGGTGCGGCACGACCGTGTAGCCCGGGCGATGGCCAAAGGCGCTGGTAACCCGGTCTACCTTGTGGGCAGCAAAACGGGCCGGGATGGGATTCACGGGGCCACCTTCGCCAGTGAGGAGCTCTCCGAAGAGTCCGAGTCCCGCAAGAGCAATGTGCAGGTGGGAGACCCTTTTACCGAAAAGCTCCTGCTGGAAGCCACTTTGGAACTGGTCCGGCGCCCGTTCCTGGTGGGCATGCAGGATATGGGTGCCGCCGGGATCACCTGCAGCAGCTCGGAGATGGCCGCCAAAGGGCAGGCGGGCATCCGCTTGAACCTGGACGCCGTGCCCCTCCGCGAAGAGGGGATGATCCCCTACGAAATCATGCTATCCGAATCCCAGGAGCGGATGCTGGTGGTGATCCGGAAAGGCTTCGAGCAGGAGTTGGAGAGTATCTTTGAGCGCTGGGACCTGGACTGCACCCCCATCGGCGAAGTGACCGATACCGGCAACCTGGAGGTTTTTGCCAGCGGTAAAAAGGTGGCGGATATCCCCTGCCAGGAATTGGTACTGGGTGGTGGGGCGCCTCAGTACGCCATGCCGGCTAACAGACCGGCTTACCTGGATGAGGCCAACCGGCTCGATCTGGAGGCCTTGCCCGAGCCGCAGGATTACAATGGCACCCTGCTGCGGCTCCTGGCCCGGCCCAATATCGCTCACAAGGGCTTCGTGTTCGAGCAGTATGACAGCACAGTGCGCACCAATACCGTGGTCGGTCCCGGGGCCGACGCAGCCGTCATCCGGATTAAGGACAGCCACAAAGCCCTGGCCCTCTGCACCGACGGCAACGGGCGCTACGCGTGGCTCGATCCTGCTACCGGCGGCAAGATTGCCGTGGCCGAGGCGGCACGCAACGTGGTCTGCACCGGAGCCCGTCCCACGGCCATCACCAACTGCCTCAATTTCGGCAATCCCACTGACCCGGAGATTTACTACCAGTTCAAGGAAGCAGTGGCCGGTATGGGCGAGGCCTGCCGCCTGCTGAACACCCCGGTCACCGG
>JBGVTM010000292.1 GCA_041862535.1 Candidatus Neomarinimicrobiota bacterium
AACTGAGTATGGGGCCCTGCGGCGACACCAATCGGCGTCTCCAGAAGCTGCCCATAATGGGTCAACCGGAACAGGTCGTCCGGATGTGGCCGGAAAAAAAGCTCCTGCGGTATGCCTAGAATGTATCTCTGGCCTTCTTCCGCCGTGACCCATTTGAACAACCGGTCAACGGGTAGCGGGGAAAACTTATCCCCCATGGCTCTGCTCCAGGAGACGGTCCAGGTAGTATCCCAGAAGGTTCTTCAACGCCCTGCGGCGGTATGCGGCGGATCCCCGTATGTCATCAATAGGGGCGATATCCTGCTCGATCAGGTCCAGCGCCTCCTGTTGGGGAAGGCCGTCACGTATCATGGCGTCGGCGAGCGAGTTCAGGTACACCACCTGAGGAGCGACAGCACCCGCGGCAATCGTCAGATCCGAGAAATGGTGATCTTTGGTGGCATACACCACTGCGAAATTCGCAACGGCTATCGCCATAGCGCGACGTAATCCCAGCTTGTAAAAGAATGATCGCTTGGTGGTCTTAGGAATCATGATAGCTTGGAGCAGTTCCCCGGGATTCAAGCTCACCCGGCCGGGACCCTGGATAAAATCCGCCAGGGGGACATGTCTTTCTCCCTCGGGACCGGTAATTCTGGCTGTCGCCTTGTAAGCATATAAAGGCGGCAGGGTGTCACCGGCTGGTGATGCGTTGACGATGTTTCCCCCCAACGTGGCCCGGTGACGAATCTGAACACCGGCGAAGGCATCGGCAGCCAGGGCGAGTGCCGGGAATTGGCATCTGATGATGTCATCCTGCTTCAATGACTCGATGGTCGTCAGGCTCCCGATCTCAATGGCCTCCTCCTGGTCGGTAATGCCTTGCAACTCCTCGATAGCTTTAATGTCAATCAGGTGATCAGGCAGGGTCATGCCTCGTTCGTATTTGGGGATCAGGTCCGTACCCCCGGCTAATATGACGGCCTGCGACAAGTCCAGAGCACTCACATAATCGAAGTACTGGGTCAGTGTATCAGGCCGGTAATACTTCATAATCGTTTTTTCCCGGCGTTGATAACGGCCTGATGTATTTTCTGGTAGCCGGTGCAGCGGCAGATGTTGCCCTGGAGCGCTTCCTGCACCTGCTCGTCGGTCGGTTCAGGATGACTATTTAGCAAATGCACTGCGGAAAGAACGAAACCGGGTGTGCAATAGCCGCATTGGACGGCGTGGTTTTCGATAAATGCCTTCTGAATCTCGCTAAGGTGCTCTTTAGAACTGACTCCTTCGATGGTGGTGATCTCGGAGCCATGGGTCTCCACCGCCAGGACCAGGCAGGAATTGACGGTCTGGCCATTGAGCAGCACGGTGCAGGCGCCGCACTCACCCTCACCGCAGACCTCCTTGGTGCCCGTAAGGTGAAGCGTGTCCCGTAGAAAGTCAAGGAGGCGTAAATGTGTTGGAATGCGCTCCTGATAATCCCGACCATTCACCCGTACGGCCAGCTCAAAGTATTCCCACTTGTCGGGGATGATCAATTCAGCGCAGCTCCTGAACGAGTTTGCTTTTGATAAAAGCGTCGAAAGCACCTGGGTCTGGTGGAATGGGATCGGGGGGCGATAGAATCCGCCTTGCAGCGGGTATATCCTTGAGCCCGGTACCAGTGACCAACACCACTACTTTATCACCATTAGCCAGGCGGCCCTCCTTTGTGCAGCGCAGGAATCCGGCATAGGCCGCAGCCGCCGCCGGTTCCGCAAAGATGCCCGTGGTTGTGGAAAGCTTGTATTGAGCTTGCAGGATGTCTGCATCCGATACACGGATGCCATAGCCGCCACTGCTGCGGACCGCCCTGAGGGCCTTGAGCCCGTCGCGTGGCATACCCACGGCAATACTGTCCGCGATCGTTTCCACCTGAACCTGTTCGATCTCCTTACTCGACTCCAATGCGTCCACAATGGCCGCGGCTCCCTCTGCCTGCACCGCCACGAGCTTCGGTAGCGACTCGATCCAACCCAGTCCTCGCAGGTCTGCAAATCCTTTGTACACTCCACCGATGATACAGCCATCACCAACGGGAACAAATATCCAGTCTGGAACCCGCCAGTCCAGCTGCTCCGCTATCTCCAGCGCCACCGTCTTCTTGCCTTCAGAGAGTACCGGATTGATGCCCGTACTGCGGGAATACCAGCCGTGGGCTTCAACGACCGTTTGTGCCAGGTCAAAGACGTCATCGTAGCTGCCTTCGATGGGACACAATACGGCGCCGTGTTGCAGGATCTGGGTCAGTTTCGCCGCCCGCGCCGAAGAAGGTGCCAGGATGACCGCCTGTCGGCCATAAAAGGCGGCCAGGGCCGCGAGAGATGCCGCGGCATTGCCCGTGGAAGCCGCTACCAGGATGTCCGCCCCAATCTGGGACGCATGCTGAACGGCGACTTCCGTAGCCCGGTCCTTCAGCGAACCGGAGGGATTGCGGGTGTCGTCTTTGATGAAGAAACCGCCCAGATCGAAATCAGCGGCGATCCTGGGGAGCGCAACCAGCGGGGTCCCCCCCACCCGGAGGGAATGATTCTCAGGCCTGTCAAACACCGGCAGGAGCGGCAGGTACCGCCACAGCGAGCGGTCCGGGTTTCGAGCGAGTTCCCCTATTGACCAATGCCCGCCGATCAACCGGTAATCATACACCACGTCCAGATTATTCCCACAGACTGCGCAGGTATAGCAAAACGGTTCACGAGGGTATTCCGCCCCGCAGTGAACACATTTGAACCCGAGTATTTTCTCTGGCGGTGTCAAGTAAACTCCGGCCGGCCGGCGATGGCTACTGGTACCTCTTGAGTAGCCCTATCCGCTCGTTGAACGCCGTGATCTCCTCGTCCCACTCGGCTACCATAGCGTACTGCCGCTTCCAATAGTCGTCATCGTACCACTGGGCATTTAATTCGGCCACGGTCTTCCCCTGTTGCTCAACCCAGGTGAAGTACTTCAGGTTATGCATGCGCTTCTTGTCGTAATAGGAGAGTTCCAGCATATCGTCTTTGTCAACGCCCATGAGCCGCCTCTCGTAATCGACCGCTGCGTCAGTGGCGGAATACTCACCCCTGTCCTGGCGGGCCTCGGCCAGCCGCGATTCATACAGCTCCATTGAATCGGTCGCCACGGTAAGTATGGTGTCATTCGAGTTAAACTCATAATACTTTGCCATCTTGACAGCGCCGATAATATTGGCGATGGAGGAGATGCCGAAATGGTGGAGCTGCTCAATGACGGCGGGATCGATGCCCCGTTCGGCCATGTACGCCTGCCCCGCGGGCTCGTTGAACAGCCGCATGACCCGCATTACCGTCTCGTCATCGATGTCCACCACCAGGTCCATATTCCTGACATTGTGTATCCAGGGAACGTGCTTGTCACCGATCCCTTCGATACGGTGGTATCCGTATCCGTTGTAGAGCAGGGTAGGGCATTGCTTGGCTTCACCGGCGCCGATCTTGATGCGGGGGAATTGTTCCCGCAGGTATTCACCAGCTCCCAGCGTCCCGGCCGATCCCTGGGTGAGGAACAGGGCACTCATCCGCTGATGGGGGCTCTGGTTCTGCAGGAATACCTCCTCGATGGCCGGGCCGGTGACCGCATAATGCCAGAGGGAATTGCCGATCTCATCGAATTGATTCAGCACGACGATCTCCGCGCCGCGTTCCGCCAGCAGTTCTTTCACCTTGTCGTAGATCTCCTTGACGTTGCTCTCTCCTCCGGGCGTCCTGATGACTTCCGAACCCACCCGCTCCAGCCATTCAAACCGTTCCCGGGACATTTCCTCGGGCAATACCGCAATGGAGGGACAGGCCAGCAGGTAAGCGTCGTAGGCCCCCCCGCGACAGTAATTGCCGGTGGAAGGCCAGAGCGCCTTCTGGGTGGTAGGATC
>JBGVTM010000293.1 GCA_041862535.1 Candidatus Neomarinimicrobiota bacterium
GGGTCCTGGTACTTCTTCTGGGGGGGCAACTTCCTGTGGGGGGCCGATCCTGATCGCGCCCGGAGCGCCGCCCCTACCGCTATCGCCTTGCTGCGTCTCCTCCACCTTCTCGGCCCAGATTACATCCACCTTTCCTTCGTAAACCAAAACCGAGCTCTCGGCCGTGTCCGCCACCGCCCGGTATTTGGTGCCTCGTATGGCAGCCACCGCCGTGGGTGCACGCACCGCTACATTCTTATTCTCACCGAAAGCGGCTTTGGCAGCCACCCAGACCTGGCCCCTAGAAACAGTGGCACCGAAGTCCTTTTTCAGGGGGGTTACACTGGCCTGGGTGAGTTCCATCTCGGTCTTCTCACCAATCCGGAATTTCCCGCCCCCGTTCAACGTGATTTCACAACGGGACTTTTCCAGCGTTTTAACTTTATCGCCGACAAAAACTTCCTGGTTGAGGTTGACTTTCTCCCAACCTGGATTCGGAGAAACCTGAACCTGGACCGTACCCAGCGGGAATGTGACCCGTCCGAAGAGCTGCCTGTCCGGCGAGGCCGGCCCGGCAGGCTTTTCCTGGGCTGATAGCCCACTCAGGAGCATGGCAATAAATAGGAGTGGAACAAAATGATGCATATCGATCCTAATACGATTTTGCCTCATTGGCGGCATACCAGGCGGCTGCTGTGCCTAATAATCGAGGATAATACTACTCCGCGACATCCCCCGGATAAAGGCTGCGTAAGATGCTACCTAATCGCCTGTTTCAATCAAGGATGAACATTACCCGGCAATTGCCGATAGCATCGGCAAATCCGGCATAGCCGGCGGCCCGCTGAGCATCAGCCTTGGATATGACGATATCAGTGGCCAAGGTACCACTGGTACGTGTCCCCTTGATGGTGAGCGGGTTGCCGGCCACCCGGGCGTCACCTTTGGCCGCCTCGATATCCTTGTGATATCCAACCACTCCCTGGGTCACAGCAAAATCGCGGGGATACTTTCCGGGGCCGTACAGTACGATACCGTCATCGGCGAGTATACGCGGTGACATGGATGGTTTCACACTCAACCCACGGGTATCAATGATCAGACCGGTAATGGGCTGTCCCGCAATCGCCGGCACCACCGCCGGTGCTGCTTCAGCCGGGGTTCCCGCCCCCACGGGTGGAGTTGTCGCTTCAGCCGCAGGAGGCAGGGGCGTCGGAAGAACCACATCCATGATGCCGCTCATGGGCACGGACATGGTTACCTCCACTGAGGCATCACTCAGATATTTTACGTCCCCTACTTGCTGGGCCCCTTGCACCATGGCCTCGACTTTCGTCCGGACAACGTCATTTGCCACCATGTTATTACTGACGGTGGTCTCGGAAGTCACCCGCACGGCTTTGACTGCCTCGACCAGGTTGCGCAGGGCATCTACTCTGGCAGCCCGGATGGCGTTTGCCCGTGCCGCCCCTACATTGGGGGCGTTAGCGGGTACCGCGCCGATGCCGGTGGCGGTTATAACCCGCTGTGAATAGTCCACCAGGCCGAACTCGTTTTGTTCCGTCACAGCGCCAGGCGTAGTAACCCATTGAGCCCAGATTAGTGAAATTCCGAAAAGAAGGACCGTAATTGTTATTGCAAGCAAAGAGCGCCGCATATGTTGCCTCCCTGAAGTTGATGTTTTACAAACCTTACCATCCCGTTAATAGGATTTGCCGATCACTTCCGAGGTGGTGCTAAAAGGTGATCCGTAGCGAAGACTGAATCTCGCGAATAATCAGCAGGGCATCGGCACCACTCACCTTGTTGGCTGGATCAAAGCGACCAGTCATGAGGTCTGCCTTCATGATTCCCCGCTCGGCACACAGGGCCATAGCATTGTAGGCAAAGTGGCTGCTGGGAACATCCGCAAAGCGTGAAGGGCTTTCCCCGAAGTAGCGGGTTTCCAGTGACATATCCCGCGTTGCCGTCACCAGAATACGCTGAACTGCCATGGCATAGTCCACACGCACCACGGTTTGATCCGGGGAGAAGTTGCCCGCTGGATCCACCTCAAACACGCCCAGGTTTACAACCTCCTTAATCCAGGGCTCAGCCCAGTGACCCGCCACATCAGGGGGGACCGCTGG